>JAAKFW010000172.1 GCA_011064905.1 Candidatus Anoxychlamydiales bacterium
AAGATGGTGCATCTGGCTTAGATCTTGCAAAAAAAATAAATCTAACCTCTCCGGATAAAGCTATTGCTATGGTAATTGATGGAACCGAGTATGACCTTATAAAAAAATTAAATAATAATGATAAAGTTGAGTTTTTATCATTTACTCAAAGAGAGGGTAAAAATATTTTTTGGCATTCATCTGCCCACATTCTCGCTCAAGCAGTTCTAAGATTATATCCCAATGCTAAACCAACAATTGGTCCTCCTATTGAAAATGGTTTTTTCTATGATTTTGCAGATCTTGAAATCACAGAAGAAGATTTAAATAAAATCGAAAAAGAAGTTAAAAAAATTATCGCTGAAAACTTAAAACCTATAAGAGTTGAGTTTAAAAATAAAACTGAAGCAAAAGAAGCTTTTGAAAAAAACAAATATAAAACCGATCTTATAGATGGGTTCGAAGATGGAGTGATATCGGCATATAAACAAGGGGAGTTCTCCGATCTTTGTAGAGGGCCTCATTTAAGTGCTTTCACAAAAATTAAAGCTTTTAAAGTCTTAAAAATGTCCGGAGCATATTGGAGGGGGGATTCAAAAAATGAAATGTTAACAAGAATCTACGGAATCTCTTTTCCTGATAAAAATATGCTCAAGGATTACTTAACTTTTTTAGAAGAAGCAAAAAAAAGAGATCATAAAAAAATAGGAAAAGCTCTCTCTTTATATGGTCTCTTAGAAGAAGCCCCCGGCATGCCCTTTTTCTTTCCAAAAGGCCTATACATGTGGGATAAACTATTAGAATATTTAAGGTCTTTATTAACAGAGAGGGACTATGTAGAAATTAAAACTCCAGTAATGCTTAAAAAAGAGCTCTGGCAAAAATCAGGTCACTGGGATTTTTACAGAGAAAACATGTATACATCAATTGTTGAAGAAAAAGAATTTGCTATAAAACCTATGAACTGCCCCGGCTGTATGCTCTATTATAAAACTGATATGCATAGTTATAAAAAGCTTCCTTTAAAAGTTTCAGAGATCGGTCTCGTTCACAGACATGAAGCCTCAGGCGCCTTAAATGGTCTTTTTAGAGTCCGAGCGTTTCATCAAGATGATGCTCATATCTTTATGATGCCAACTCAAATAAAAGATCAGATTTTAGAATTACTAGCGCTTGTTGAAACGATGTATATGACTCTTGGTCTTTCTTATAAATTAGAGTTATCTACACGACCCGAAAAAGCTGAAACTATCGGAACAGATGAAGAGTGGGAAAGAGCAACTAATGGTTTAAAAGACGCTTTAGAAGAGTGGGATCACTCTTATGTTATTAATGAAGGAGATGGAGCTTTTTATGGCCCGAAAATAGACATCCACATTAAAGATGCCTTAAACAGATATTGGCAATGTGCAACTATTCAATTAGATATGTCTCTTCCGGAAAAGTTTGATTTAGTTTACATCGATAGTGATGGAGCAAAAAAAAGACCGGTAATGATTCATAGAACTGTTTTAGGATCTGTCGAAAGATTTTTAGGAGTTCTAACCGAGCATTTTGCAGGAAATTTCCCTCTTTGGATAAGTCCTTTGCCTGTTAGGATAATTGCTGTTGCAGATAGACATGTAGATTATGCAAACGAGGTTTGTAAAAAAATAAAGGAACTCGATATTCCATGTGATGTAGATTCATCTAATGAATCCGTTTCTAAAAAAGTAAGAAATGCTCAGCTTTTAAAAATAAATTATATGTTAACTGTAGGGGACAAAGAAGTAGAAAATTCAACAATAGCTCTTAGGACCCGCGATAATGTAGTGCATGGAGAAATGACTCTTTCAAGCTTTTTAGAAAAAGCTACTTTAGAAAAAAATGAAAAAGCATTATTATCTCCATTTATGACGTCTGAAAAAAAATAGACAAAAAAATAGGGGGAGATAGTGGAAATTATTGCTATCACAAGTTTTAAAGGTGGAACAGCAAAAACTTCAACATGTCTGCACGTTGGCTCTGCTTTAGCTCTATACCATAAGAAAAAAGTTCTTCTAATTGATTTTGATGCTCAAGCAAATCTCACAACAGGGCTTGGTTTTGATCCGGATGAACAAGACTCTATGGCTGTAGTTTTGCAAGGAGAGAAGAAAATTAAAGACATAATATTAAAAACATCAATTCCGAATATGGATCTCTCGCCAGCTGACGCTTGGCTAGAAAGAGTTGAAGTTACAGGAGCTTTAGCTGCTGATAGATATTCTCATGAAAGACTAAAAAATATATTAAAACCTTTAGATTATGATTTTATTTTTATAGATACCCCCCCATCAATTTGTTGGCTTACCGAATCGGCTTTAATTGCCGCTAACAACTCACTCATCTGTGCAACCCCTGAGTTTTATAGTGTCAAAGGCCTTCAAAGACTTGCTATATTTATAAATAACATTTCAAGTAGACATCATCTTAGCGTTATGGGTATAGCTCTCTCTTTTTGGTATCCAAGAGGGAAAAGTAATTCAGATTTTCAAAGTGTTATTGAATCTACTTTTCCAGGCAAACTACTCAAATCAAAAATCAGAAGAGATATTGCGGTCTCTGAAGCAACTATCTATGGCCGTCCTGTTTTTAAAACAGCGCCAAAAAGCAGAGCATCCGATGATTATAAAGCATTGACTAAAGAATTATTAAAAAAAAGCAAAAGTAAATTGGCTTTACACTAGGAGTTATCAAAATGGTAAAATTTAACGACCTTTTAAATTTAAGACTAAGATCAAAAGACAAACATAAACCTAAAATGACAGCTCTAGCAGAACTTTCAAAAGATGGCTCATTATCTAGTTTTTCAGGTGTATTTAAACCAAGCTCTTTAAATGAGTCCGAAAAAGAAAATTTATCTAACATTTTACAAAACTACAAAGATGAAGAGAGTGACATAGATGTTGAAGAAGATCTTAAAAATTTAATTAAAATAACAGCCGAAGTAAAGGCTATCACGAACCAAGCGGTGATTCTGCACGGAGAGAGAATAAAAAAAGCTCAAACTATTTTGAAAAATTATAAAGAAGGCGCTTTCACCTACTGGTTAATGGAAACGTATGGCAATCGTCAAACTCCTTATAACTTTTTGCAATACTATGACTTTTATATGGATATGCCAACGAACCTTCGGCCGCAGATTGATTCTATGCCTCGCCAAGCTATTTATACATTAGCTAGCAGAGGAGGGGATTTAGAAAAAAAACAAGACATAGTACAAAACTATAAAGGTCAATCTAAACAAGAAATCCTATCAGTTATTAGAAAGCTATTTCCTTTGTCTCATGATGATAAAAGACAATCAAATATCGCAGATCAAGCAATTACAGCTCTTAAAAGATTAAAATCTCTTTTTTCTCATCCTTTATTTAAACCAGATATAGCTCAAAAAAAAGAGATATTAGAGATAATTTCAAAACTTAAAAAGTTATAAAAATTGAAAAATTTTTAATA
>JAAKFW010000173.1 GCA_011064905.1 Candidatus Anoxychlamydiales bacterium
CATAAAACTTCAAGCATATGATTTATCTGTACCTCAAATTAAAAAAGCTATTCAAAGATCGAATAATGATGTTGGCGGAAGAGTTATTGAAATGACAGAGCGTGAATATATTATAAGAGGACGAGGGTATATTACAGATAAAGAGATGTTGTCAAAAGTTGTAGTTGGAACAGATAATAAAGGAACCCCAATAGTTATTGGCGATTTTGCCAAGGTTAATATAGGAGGAAATATTCGGAGAGGCTTAGTCGAATTAGATGGAAAAGGTGAAGTAGTTGGTGGAATTGTTATAATGAGATATGGAGAAGATGCCTTTAAACTCATAAAAAGATTAAAACAAAAATTTAAAGAAATGGAGCCTGCTTTTCCTAAAGGAGTTAAAGTAGTTACTACTTATGATCGTTCAACTCTAATTAAGGATTCAGTAAAAACTCTAACAGAAGCTGTAACAGAAGAGATAATTATAGTTTTTATAATTATTTTTCTTTTTCTTTTGCATGTAAGGTCAACTTTTATATCCATTATTACTTTAATCGTTGCTATTGCCATTGCATTTATACCTATGTTTTACATGAAAATAACTTCAAATATTATGTCTTTAGCCGGGATTATTATTGCTATTGGAGATGTAGTGGATGGGGCTGTTATCATGACTGAAAATGCTCATTTAAAACTGCAAGAAAATCCCGATAAGGATAGAAAAGAGGTAATTATTGAAGCTGCAAAAGAAATTGGACCTAGTATTTTTTCTTCTCTACTTATTATTGTTGTAGCTTTTATTCCAGTATTTTCTTTGCAAGCTCAAGAAGGTCTTCTTTTTTCTCCTTTAGCTTATACCAAGACTTTTGCTGTTCTATTTGGAGCTATTTTAAGTATAACTTTAGTTCCAGCTCTTATGGTTTTGTTTATTAGAGGAAAAATTAAGCCTGCTGAAAAAAATCCTATAAATAGATTTGTGATAGCAATATATAAACCTATTTTACGATTTTGCGTTCACTATCGCTACATTATTGTGAGTGCTTCTGTTGCATTAATGCTTGTAACTATTCCTGCTTTCTTTATGTTAGGTTCTGAATTTATGCCTCCTTTGGATGAAGGGACAATAATGCTAATGCCTATTACCACTCCAGGCATTTCAATAGAAGCTGCGAAAAATCTTACTCAAGTCCAAGATAAGATCTTGTATTCATTCCCAGAAGTAAAATTAGTTTTTGGAAAAGCTGGAAGAGCGGAGACTTCTACAGATCCAGCTCCTCTATCGATGATAGAAACTATTGTTAATTTGCATCCAAAATCAAAATGGCGACCTGGTATGACAAAAAATCGTTTACTAAAAGAGATGGATAAAGCTCTATCTCTTGCAGGAGTTCAAAATGCATTTACAATGCCTATAAAAGCTAGAATAGATATGTTAACAACAGGGATTAGAACTCCAATCGGTATTAAAGTATTGGGAGATAACCTTTTTACTATAAATGAAATTGGTAAAAAATTAGAGAAAATTATTAGAGATATTCCTGAAACTAGAAGTGTATATGCTGAAAGAGAATTAGGGGGATATTTTATTGATTTTACTCCTGATCGCCTGGCTATTGCTCGTTATAATTTAGAAGTATTAGATGTTATGGATATTGTTGAAACATCTATTGGAGGACTAGATATAAGTACAACGATTGAAGGAAGAGAGCGTTATAAAATTAATATTAGGTATCCAAGAGAGTTAAGAAATGATGTAGAAAAATTAAAAAGAGTTTTAGTTCCTATCAACATAAATCCAAAAGAAATGCCATCTGGACGATTTAATCATGTTCCCTTAGGACAATTAGGAGAAATAAAAGTTAAAATGGATGCTTCTATGATTAAAGATGAAATGGGGTCATTAAGTGGATGGATATATGTAGATCCTGAAACTAAAGATATTGGAGGATATGTAAAAAAAGCTAAAAATATAATTAATACAAAGCTACATCTTCCTAAAGGTTATTTTTTAAAATGGACTGGACAATATGAATTTTTAGAAAGAATGCAAAAGTTGATGAAAACTGTAATCCCTCTAACATTATTAATTATTTTCATTATTCTTTATTTTAATTTTAAAGGATTAGCTCAAACTTTTATTGTGATGTTGTCGGTTCCTTTTGCAGCTATAGGAGGGATTTGGCTTATGTTTATCTTAAATTATAATACTTCTGTTGCTGTATGGGTTGGAATGATTGCTCTTCTTGGAATTGCTGCTCAAACAGCTTCTATTATGGTAACTTATTTGGATAAAGGATTTTTGAATTGGTCAAAGCAAGGAAAAATGAATTCTAGAGAAGATTTGATAAAAATGGTTGTTGAATATGGTAGTTTTAGAGTTAGACCTTTAATTATGGCTGTCGGATTAAATATAATGGGATTAATTCCCATCTTGGTATCCAAAGGCACAGGATCTGATATTGCTAAAAGAATTGCAATTCCCTTATGGGGTGGATTGCTTTCTTTGACTTTTCTAACTTTACTTGTTATACCAGCAATCTATGTTATTTGGAGAAGTATTTATTTAAAAAGGCAGCTCAAAAAAGACCCTAATGATATTAATAAATAATTATATATACTATATAAGCGAGGATTTTGTTTTGCAGAAGAGTATGGTTGATTTAGAAAAACTTTGAAAAGTAATTTGCAATCTATTAAATCTAAACTAAAGGGATAAGAAATTTTTATGTAATATAATGAGAAAATGGTTATTTGGTATTGCATTTTTTTGCATTGGTTGCAGTGTTCCTAGCAAAATTGTATTAAACGGATCTGGGGGAAGAACGGCCTACAACGTTGCAGTGCAAAAGACAAATTCTGAGGAAATGCTCTTAAATTTAGTTAGATTAAGATACGGAGAATCCCCATCTTTTTTAGAGTTATCTAGTATAACAACTCAACATAGTATAAAATATATTATATCAGCGGGTATTAGTATTCCTGGTTTTAGTAAAGCAAATCCAACGAATCTAAGAGGTGAGACTCAATTCCAATCCCAACCAACTCTTCAATATTCTCCTTTGCAGGGAAAAGATTTTGCTAATCAAATTTTGCGACCTATAGATATTGGGATTATTCAACAAATAATCTATTCCGGTTGGGAGATTGATAGAGTTTTTTTGCTTGCTATAGAAAATTTTCAAGAATTTCCAAACTTACATAGAGAAGGTTTAGCGCCAGAAGAATTAAAAAGACATAAAAAATTTCATGAGATTATTGATCTAATGAAAAAATTGCAGCTGAAAGAATCTCTGCAAATTGGGATTAGACAACACGCAAATGAATTAAAAAGTCTTCAATTTGCTTTTCCTATTGAAGATCAATATGGCAAAGAAATTGCAAATATGTTGAAAGAAGAAAAAAGTTCAGATGGAAAATATATCATCAATATTGTTCAAGGATTTGATGAGAA
>JAAKFW010000174.1 GCA_011064905.1 Candidatus Anoxychlamydiales bacterium
ATCTATCAATAAATATATGTAGATTGTTTTCCATAAAAACCCTATATAAAAGTCATATAAATATATAATATTAAACATTTATATTCAATGACTTTCAAAGATGTGTAGGAACAAAGTAGTTGTGCCCTACAAGACAAGGTTTTTAGTTTACAAAAAATATATAATTATGTAACATTATTATGCATCATAATAATTCAAAACAAAGGATGAGGTTAAAATGAGTTCATTTATTTCTTATACACAAAGTAAAGGCATAGAAGATCGTTATCGAGAAAATTATGAAAAAACTAAAGATCCTAAAGATCTTAAAAAACTAGAATTACAAATACGTGCTAATGAAGCAATGCTAAACAGCGGTATAACAGAAACACCAAAAGCAGATACTAACGCTAGTTCTATATCTAGTAAGAAGTAAATTCTGAAGGTCATCCCTAAAGGAAGGGGCTTGAACCGTGAGGATCAAGGGTAGTTAGTAGCCGTTAAGACAGAGAAAAGACAGCAGACCAACGAGTGCCACCTCAGCTTGTTGCTCTCTGCTATGCAAGTTCAAAGACTTAGTGTTGCACAGGAAAAAACCTGTTTTTAACTTCTCGAGAGGAAATCGGATTCAGTTATCTACTCCAATAGTAACTGATACGCACTACTGGCACCGGGACCAGGAATGTTTTTTATTAGCATCCATTTTGCCGCTAAGTTTTTAAATTTTAAACAAACGCTTCCTCCCGGAACTAAAGCACCGGGTTTCCGCGTTCACCGGGTTTCCGCGTTGGAGAAGAGTGATGAAATGAGTTATTTATAAACATTGAAGCTAATATTAAAAAATGAGTTTAGCTAGGTTTGCTCGTTAAGATCTCTTTTTGAGTAGCTATACCATCTACTTTAAGATTAATTTTTTTTGAAATGATATCAGGAAAATCTTTTATATAATTTTCTCCAAGGGATATCTCTTCTAAGTTTGGAAGATTGTTTATTCCATCGGGTAGAGCTCTTAGTTTATTTTTTTCAATGTGTAATTCTAGTAGGTTTTGAAGATCTCCTATGGATTCAAAAATAGTTTTTAGCAAATTATTTCTAAGCGATAGAATTTTAAGATTTTTTAACTTGCCCAGACTATTTGGAAGGGATTTTATTCTATTTTCATCAAGATTTAATTCTTCTAGTTTTGAGAGATTTCTGATGTTATCTGGTAAAAAAATCATAGAGCAAGATAATCTTAGAACTTTTAAATTTATAAATTTATCAATACTTGAAGGGAAAAAAGCTGCGTAAGGTACGAATTCGGGATATCCAACCCTAGTAGATAATTTTTCTATTTTTTCTACTTCACCTTTATTTTCATTTAACCACTTATCAAATTCTTTTTGTATTAGAGCAAATCCACTCCATTGCAGAGGATGATACACTAGAATTCCATCAGAGCTACGATACCTAGAAGAACTACGATGCATTCGATCTCTGTTGTCTCTCCTAGCTATTGATAGCTTGCTTAATAAATGATCCCAAAATACTGCTATGCTGACACTTTTAAATAAATCTATTCTCTTTGCAATTTCATTAATGTTTTCATCTGTTGTAGGTTTAGTTTTAAATAGAGGACCTATCCTTAAATGCATTCTTACTTTAGAAGTATAATGATGAATGTTTATTAAGATGTCTTTAACAATAGAATAGATGTTTTCAGCATCCTCATGTATTAAAAGGCCAAGATCACTTGCTTTTTGTCTCCAGACTTTATCTGTTTTAGCTAAGCTATTGTGAAGTTTATTTGTCTGACCAAAGCCTATGGTGTCTTTAATCCCTAAATGAGGCAGAAGATGGTTTAAAATTATTGCATTGGGTAAATTTGAAATAGCAGTTGTCATTGTTATTCTATCGGTATTATAATTTAGGTTTTTGAGTTTAGCAAAAATCGAGATATTAGAAGATATTTATTTTTTAATTTTTCTAATCTTCAGAATAAAAGTTTATACGAATAACATTTTCAAAGAAAGGGCTGGAACCAATATCAGAAGTGGTTGAAAGCTTCCAAGTCCCTAGTTTAAGTTTGTCGATAGCATTATTTTGCATAGCTAAAGATAACTTATTCATTTTTTTATCGGGAATATAAGGTGGGAGCTCACTTTCGATGGGATGCCAATTATCTTTCTCTCTATGTGCTATCATCATTTTTACTTTTTCAGAAGGAGATTGCATTTCAACGTAGATTTTATCACCTAAATTAGGTGAAATATCATACCATTTTCCACATTTCATAGCTTTTGCTATTGCTTGAAATGTTTTTGGGTCATTTGCTGTTCTAAAAAATTCTATTTTTCTATTAGGGCGACATCCTGCTCCACGGTAATAATGATATTTTCCTACTCTAAAAGGAGTTTTTTTAATATGTTCTGTTACAAGTGAGTAAAGATTTTCAGAATCATCAGGGATTTGAAAATCAATTTTCTTTGCTATCTTTTTCCAAATCGCATCGCCTTTAATTAAAGTATTAAAAAAACGGCATGTCTCAGAAAGATTTAAAAGAGACTTAGTCTTTAAATTAGGTAAAATATGTTCTAAAAGGATAGGTTCAGTTAAAGCTATAATAGGAGATGTCGTCATATAGTTTTATCCTCGAAATACATTTAATGAGCTTTTCATAATAAAAACGCCATGTTTTGAGAAGTTAATCTACGTTGAGAAAATTTAAACTATCAACTTTTTCATAAGTAGCTCCTATATCGGTATTGGATTCATTAGTTATTTCAATTCTCCATGAACCTTCAGGTTCAAGTTTAGCGATAATTTTATTTTGTATATCAACCGATAATTCACTCATTTTTTTATCATTTTGATAACCAAATGAGTCACTATGCTCTGCATTGAATGCATGCTCTGGGTCAATTCTTCTTGTCTGAAGGTCTTTTATCTTTTCAGAAGTGGAGATCATCTCAACAGTGATCTTATCACTAGAAACCCTCTCAAACTCTACCCATTTTCTATCAGACTTTGCTATATTTTCGCGTGCATAAACTTTAACAAAAAAAGTTTTTGGATCATTAGATGATCTATAAAACTCAAGTTTTCTATCAGGGGAATTGGAAAGTCCACGAGAATAATAGTATTGTCCCAATTTAGTTAAGCTTGCCATTTTTAAATTTCTCCTTAATAAATTAAAAAAGTAATTATGAATTTTCTTCAGTTTTATCGATTCTCTGGAGGCGTCATCAATTTTTCATGAATTTTAGATATTGCAAAACCGCTGCCATTGAGGACTAAGCTCATAGCAGAGCCTCTAACGAACCCTCCCGCTACCCAAAATAGAACCGTGTTTCCAAGGGCGTAGCCCATATTATTATATCTATCGTTATTTGGATTTGATAAATATTTATAAGATTGTGCTGGAAGT
>JAAKFW010000175.1 GCA_011064905.1 Candidatus Anoxychlamydiales bacterium
TCATATAATTCATCTTCATTAAATTTTAATTTTTAACAAAATAGTTTAGAAAACTCGATGTTAAAGAAGTAGCATATTATTTGCTTCAAGTAGATTTTTTGAATCTATCTTACTTCTTAAATATCTATTTCTAAGAATAAAAATTTTAAATTAACCATAAAAATACAGGACTTTTATATGAATATTCCATTTTTCTCAGTAATTATAGCTCTATTGGGAGGTATATATATTTGGATAGGAAAACGCTCTTCCAAAAACGTTCAGTCAAATGATGATTATTTTTTAATGGGAAGAGGGCTTGGAGTTTTTCAACTTAGCTTAACCCTTTTGGCAACCCAACTCGGAGGCGGAGTTTTACTAGGCGCCGCTCAAGAAGCTTATCAAAAAGGCTGGATAGTCCTCTTCTATCCACTCGGAGCAACCCTTGGTCTTTTTGCGCTTGGTATAGGCTTTGGAGCGAAATTACGAAAGTTAAATATTTCTACAATAGCAGAAATTTTTGAAAAAATTTATAAATCTCGTCATCAACGATCTATAGCTTCCGGATTATCAATTCTGGCTCTGTTTTTAATTTTGGTAGCCCAAGGGATTGCTGCTCAAAAATTTTTTATAGCTATGAATATCGAGTCGCCTATTATATTTATTCTTTTCTGGGCCATACTCATAGCATACACAGTCATGGGAGGATTAAAAGCCGTTGTAAATACTGATATACTGCAAGCTTTGTTTATACTTATCACATTGGGTTTTGCATTTTTTTCTATTAATTTTTCTAACATAGCAATATCGAATCATCAAGTATCCCAAAATATGGAAAGTTCGAGCGTTCCATGGATAACTTGGCTTTTCATGCCTCTTCTTTTTATGTTCATCGAACAAGATATGGGACAACGATGTTTTGCAGCAAAGAAGCCAAAAGCAATTTCGGTTTCAGCGATATCTGCCGGAATTCTTCTTTTAGTTAGTGCTAGCATTGCCATTTATTTTGGTATTCTCGCAAAAAAATTAGGTATCCAAGCTCTGGGCAATGCAAGTATTCTCATTGAATCCGTCAAAGCTCTAACAAATCCGGTTGTTACAACTCTATTTATGGCAGCTATCTTTATGGCTGTAATTTCAACAGCAGATTCCCTGCTTTGTTCGATAGGCTCAAATCTCTCATATGATTTTCTGGTTTCTAAAAAAATCTCAGCAAAAAAACAAGTTTGGATATCCAAAATGTTAACCTTAATTACAGGCCTTGGATCTCTTGGTCTTGTCTATATCTTCGATAATGTAGTTACTATGTTGATGCTCGCTTATGAGCTTTCTGTTTGTATCCTATTTGTTCCAATTATTGCAGCTTTGCTCTCGAAAAATCCATCACGCATTGGAGCTTATCTCTCTATGGCTTCCGGGGCTCTAGGCTTTGGTGTTTTCCGATTTATTTCTGTACCAATTCCTAAAGAAGTGTTAACAATATTTCTGAGCTTTATTGGTTATATGATAGGGAGAAAAATCGATATTCAAAGAACTTATGCCAAACAAATCCAGGAGGATTAGATATGCGAAATAAAAGAAAAAAAACAATTGGGATCATTGGCGGAGCTGGGCCCATGGCAGGTGTTTTACTCATGCAAAAAATTATCACAATCTGTCAAAAAAAATATAAATGTATCAATGATTTTGATTTTCCAAAAATAATTTTGTTGAGTTATCCCTTTGCCGAAATGCTTAAACCACTCTCTTTTCAGCAAGATGAAAAGAAAGTGGCTAAGCAATTAAAAGAAGCTATAGACTTTCTAAGCACTAGTGGGATGGATTATATTACAATTGCTTGCAATACTCTTCATAGCTTTATCGATAAGCCTTACCGAAGTAAACTGATAGATTTGATTACTGAAACAAAATCATTTTTATTGAAACAAAATCTATCTAAAGTTTTGGTTCTTTGCACTAAAACCACAAAGCTTAAAGGTCTTTATAATTTTCCAAAGACTAAGCTTCTATCACCTAAAGATCTCCAATGGATAGAAGAGTTGATAAATAAGATATTAAGTGGAGCATATTCTTTGAAAGACAGAAAAAGTCTCGAAAATTTCATTTTATTAAATATTAAAAAAGATCCAAGTATCGATGGAATTTTACTTGGTTGTACTGAACTATCTGTTTTGATGGACAATTTTTCTAGAAATAATCCCAAGATCAAAATCATAGATCCTCTTGAGATTGTTTCAAATAAACTTTGTAAATTAGTTTTTACAAACAAAAAGGAGAATAATTATGTCTAGAATACCTAAAATAAAAAATAACGCTCCTCTCTTTATTAAAGAGGATGAAAAACTTAAGGTTTTGGTTCAATTTCGTCCAAAAGTTAAATCTAAAGAACAATTAAGAGTTGAAATACAACAATTATCCAATCCGCAAGTGATAACCTGGTTCATTGAAAAAGAGCTCAGAGTTGATTGGTTTAAATATTTACGCGATGATCTAATTGGGTCAATAAGAGCCGAACCTAAATGTGGAGATCCTACATTTTTTCTTTATGATCTTGAAAAATGGTTATTACTTAATCAAAAATGTGATAAGACAAAATTAAGAATATCATCAAAAATACAAAAAATTAAAGATCTTGAATGTCCGGATATTAAATTTCTATATTCAGTCGATTTTTTTCAATTTCTAAAGAGTAACTCTCAAGAATTAAAAAACTATGTCAATGATGTTATATGGGAAAAGCGGCCCTTTATTTGGAAGCTAAACGCAAAGAAGCTTGCAAAAAAAACTCTTAGATCTAATATAACAATTAAAGAATCTTTTAGAGGTAAAAATGAACCTCTTTTAGAAAATATCTTAGAGAGTACTGTCAAAAGATCTTATTCCGGGCTTCGATATTTGGAAGGTTATTTTCTTATTCGCAAAATCCTTGAAGAGACTAAATTCAAACCTGGAGATGATATAAACATTGTTTTTTTATTGCCCAATAATGAGGATCACTACTACAAAAATGAAGATGACTTAGGTAGTTTCGAAAAAGATGTCCTGGAAATGCTAAGAATCGAAAAACCATCATTTACAAAAAGTCGAATCTCGATCACTTTTATACCTTTTGAGTGGAAAGAAAATGGCAATGATATAGAAAATGCTCTTCCTTACAAATCAAAATCAGGACAGCCCATTATAGAAAATAATAATTTAGAATTACTAACTTCGTTAAAAAAAATGGTCTGCTATAGCGATTTAAAAAATATTCCTATAAAAGATTGTGAAGAAGAACTTTTCGATGTTCAACAATATTTGCCAGAAGTTTTAGCTAGATATCAGCAATCTGATATGTATGCTTATACGAAAAACATCTTTTTCCTTCGCAAAAGTTGCATTCAAATGCTAAAAAA
>JAAKFW010000176.1 GCA_011064905.1 Candidatus Anoxychlamydiales bacterium
ACTACTGGCACCGGGACCAGGGATGTTTTTTATTAGCATCCATTTTCCCGGTAAGTTTTTAAATTTTAAACAAACGCTTCCTCCCGGAACTAAAGCACCAGGTTTCCGCGTTGGAGAAAAGAGATGAAAGGAATTTATTATGTCTATTATACCTCAAACACAAGTACATGCTTTAACTCAACCAGCTCAAGTATTTATTGATACCTCTATCAAAGAAACCAACTTTGGATCGGAGTTTAATGGGAGAAAAAGTTTTATTGACCCAGCTAAAGATTTTACCAATTATTTAGAGCGGGTTCATAATAAATACAAAGACATGAATACCACTAGTATAGAGAGTCTGGTAAACAAGTTGTTTCAGAAGCAGGATCCAACTTTTATGAATTTTGTAAGAGAAAAAACATATCTTAGGGATACACTCAAAAATAGACTCTTTGGAGCAAAAACTCCTTTAGGGGAAGTATTACAAGAATTACAAAACTCTCAAGAGAGCCCAAATAGAAAATTATTATCTAAAGAAACATTTAATAAAGCAGAAAAAGAAGCAATAGAACTAACTAAAAAAGAAATGGCGCTAGCTACAGAAAAAAGAGAGCGGAGAGAGGTTTCAAATGAAATCTCTTATCTGCAAAAAAGACAAACCTCTGTTGAAAAAATTGGGTCGGAATTTCAAATTAATACAAATATCGCAGATACACAAGAACACCCTACAGTAGCAAGTTTTCCTAATGGGAATTTTGTTGTGACTTGGGATAGCTCTAACCAAGATGGTTCATTCCATGGAGTATATGGTCAAATCTTCAATAGAAATAACACCAAAATTGGAAATGAATTCCGGATCAACACATATACACTTAATATCCAATCATATCCTTCCGTAACGAGCCTTAATGATGGTAATTTTATTGTGATTTGGCAAAGTTACGGTCAAGACGGTGATATTTATGGAATATATGGACAATTGTTCAACGGCAATGGTTCCAAAATTGGAAGCGAATTTCTAGTCAATACGAATACAATAAATGCCCAGCAGGGATCGTTTGTAACAACTCTTCAAAATGGCAATTTTATCACTGCTTGGCAGAGTTATCTTCAGGACGGTTCAAGTTGGGGGGTTTTTGGCCAATTATTTGCTGAAAATAGTTCTAAAATTGGAAATGAACTCAATATCAATACTTATACAAATGATGTCCAAGGAACAATTACAGCAACTGGTCTTAGTAATGGGAATTTTGTAGCAACTTGGGTAAGTAAAGGCCCAGATGGTTCGCTTTATGGAGTGTCAGGCCAATTGTTCACTGGAAATGGATCTAAAGTCGGAAATGAATTCCAAGTCAACACATATACAATCGACGATCAAAAACGTCCTCGCATTGCAAAACTAAATAATGACAATTTTGTTGTGACTTGGGAGAGCCGTTATCAGGATGGCTCTGAATTGGGAGTATACGGTCAAATATTTGATAGAAACACTAATAAAATAGGAAGTGAATTTCAAGTAAATACATATACATCTTCTCAACAATGGTATACTGCAGTAGCTAGTTTTAGTAATGGGAATTTCGTTGTAATTTGGGAAAGCTGGGCACAGGACGGCTCAGAATATGGAATATACGGCCAGTTGTTAGATGAAACTGGCACTAAAATCGGAAATGAGTTTCCAGTGAATACAGTCATTGCAAATAATCAAGTATTTCCATCAGTAACTGCCTTAAATGACAACAGCTTTATTGTTACCTGGCAAAGCGATTTACAAGATGGTGCAAGTTATGGCATTTATGGACAGACTTTTAGACTACCAAGCATTACAACAACAAGCTCTACGGCCTCATCAAGAACAAGTACTTCTAGTAGTGTCGAAAACTCGACAAGCAGTTTCTTGAATAGCTATTTAAATATTAGCTCATCTAGCACTTCTTCAAATACTGTTAATCCAACAATTTCACCAACTACTACAACACCAACTAGGCTTAATCCACCTTCAACTAACTTTGTTTCTAGCATAATAGCTACGAGTGAATCTATCTCAGATAGCGCAACTAAGAACATTCATACAAGTAACAGTTCATCAAACTCAAAAATAAAGAAATGGATAATATCAGCGATAATAGGTACAACTCTAACAATAATTCCTGCAAGCATTTTAGCTTTTTTTAAACTAAAAAAGAAGAAATCTCAAAATCCTTCTACTACTATAGAAATGCAAAACAATGAGCCCGAGAGAGCTTTGGATGTTTTACCTCAAATCAATGCGCTCCCACCCTCGCAAGATTCCTCTCAAGAGAGTTCCAATGATTCCGATCCTATAGACGAAGAACCTATTTATATGGACCTAGCTCAATTCCCAGGACAAAAAGATAATAGCACATATTTCTAACTTATTAACTGTTACGTTAGCACAAGAAAGACAAGATATAGAAAATCAATATGCACATAGACCCATTAGAGAAGATTTTTGAGGCTGAAGCGAGCTACTCGCTATTAAAATTTAAGCTCGCCCATAACAGATATTGCTTCTTCATCAATAAATCTAGCTTCTATAGTCAACAAAAAATATTTAGAGTTAGAAAGAGTGCAACCTAAATAAACACCAAAATGATCTTCATTTTTCATTCTCATGAAATTTTGAGAATCCTCTGCTAGTACAACTAAAGAATCTTTAATTTTTGATTTAGCATTTAAATATTTTACCCCTACATATGGAATAAAAATATCTATTTGATGAGCGAGACCCATATCTACTTGCCAATCTCTATAGCTTATTTTCGTGCTTTCTATACTTTGAGGAACTCCATCTTGTGTTATAAAAGATAAAGTTGGTTTAGTTTTTGAATATCTACCACCAATTGAAAGAGCAGTGTTCCCCCATTGATAAAGAATTATTTTTGTACCAGTTGCCCAATATAATCTATAATTTGTTTCTAATTCGATCCTACTCATAGTTCCTAAATTATCAAATCTCCAATCTGATCTTATTCTAGAGGCTCCTACAACTCCAAAAACATCTATTCTATTTTGCAAATTAAACGTAAGAGTTCCTGAATTGATATCTTGCTTGAAATTATCAACTTTGCCAGAGCCAACTTTTTTATCCATTCTAGCATCAGATACAAAATTCCCCTCATATCCCAATCTAAAATTTATAAAACTAGCCGGAGATATAAAAAAACCATCTGCTATTATCTCTGGGTTTAAAGGATTTCCTATGGGAGCTGCAAAGGATTTGCAGGTGAGAATTATTAAAATTAATATTACTATTTTTTTCATATCTTGATCCCTTTAAATTTGGTAACTTTTAGCCTTTGCTTAAAATATAATGGCCTTTTTTTTAAAAGAAAACTTAATTT
>JAAKFW010000177.1 GCA_011064905.1 Candidatus Anoxychlamydiales bacterium
AAAACATATAAATGATCTAGCTTCCAAAGAGTATTTTTCAAAGTTTGATAATACCTTAGAATATGTGATCTTGTTTCTTCCTGCAGAAGCTTTTCTTAGCTCTGCTTTATCAATAGATCCAACCTTATTAGAGATGGCAGCTAAGAAAAATATTATCATCGCAACTCCAACAACTCTAATCGCTATTTTGAAGACAATAGCTCAGATCTGGAAAGAATCTGAAATGTCCAAAAATGCTAAGGAAATTGTAAAAGCAGGAAATGAGCTTTTTGAGAGATTGATGACTATGACTAGCCACTTTACAAAAACAGGAGAAAACTTATCAAGAAGTGTCAGCTCTTTTAATCAAACTATAGCATCATTAAATTCAAGAGTATTACCAAGTGCTAAAAAATTAAAGAGCATGGAAGCTTCTGCTCAAGAAAATGAGTTAGAAGAGATTTCTAAAACTTGTAATATTAACCAGCTTGAAAAAATGAATAATGATTGTTCTAATTAAAAATAGCTAATATTTGTATTTTTCTTATTTCGATATTCATTCTCGCTATCCTAGTGCAGTCTATGACCATTAGGAACGAGCATTTCAGGATTCACTAAAACTATTTGATTATTTTCATCTGATAAACCTAATACTAAAACCTCAGACATAAATGATCCTATTTGTTTTGGTGGAAAATTTACTACTGCTAAGATTTGTCTTCCGATCAAATTTTCTTTTTTATAATGATGAGTAATTTGTGCAGATGTTTTCTTTTTCCCTAGGGGACCAAAATCGATAAAGAGTTTTAAAGCGGGTTTATGCGCTTCCGGATAATTTTCAACATCCACAACAGTTCCAACTCGAATATCAACTTTAGTAAAATCTTCGTAAGTAATCATAAAAATTTTTGGTTAATTTTAAAATGTAAAATATAACAAAAAAATACAAAAAATTATAGTTAATTTTTCGGGTGAAAAATTATCTTAAAGTTGTTTTTTTTAATTTTTATCTTGTAAAAGAAAAATTTCTAAAAAAAGAAATTAATAATGGAATAAATATAAAAAGTTTGGTAATATAATAAAGCTTGAAAACAACAAAAATATATAAACATGAAAATAAAACTTTTAATATTATCTATATTATCTTTAGTTCTTATGGAAAATTTAAATGCTCAAGATTTTGAAATCCCTGAAGGTACAAAAATATTTTATGAAACAGGAATAGAAAAAATTAGACTTGATAGAAAAATGAACAGGTTAGAAAAAAAACGTGTAGAAAATATTTTAGATACCTTTTTGCCAAAAGCTCCAGCTACTATTTTAGATGTCGGAGGTGGAATGGGAGTCTATTCTTTTTATCTAGCAAAAAAAGGTTACACGGTTTACCTCATAGATCCTGTTGCTTTTAATATTGAAGAAGCTAAAAAAACTGGAGAAAATCAAAAAGATTTCCCTTTAGCAGGATTTCAAGTCGGGGATGCTAGAAAAATTGAAATGCCAGATAACAGCGCAGATGTAGTTTTGTTTTTTGGGCCTTTATATCATTTAGATGAAAAAAGTCGTCAAATAGCTCTCTTGGAAGCTTATAGAGTATTAAAACCAAATGGGATGATTTTTGCTCAAGGCGTATCTAAATTTTGTACACTTTTTAATGGTTATTTTGATGGAAAAATCAAAGATCAAAAAATGGTTCAAGAAGTTAAAAATACTTTAAAAACTAACGATTTTGAATATAAGTCAGGGCTATTTTTTACTCATACAGCCTTAGAGTTAAAAAATGAGATAGAAGAAGCTGGTTTTTCTCAGGTTGAGACTTTATCGATTGAAGGATTGGGAAAATGGATTGATGATGAGTATTGGGAAGATGAAAAACTAAGAGAGCAACTTTTAGAGTTTTTAGAAATTACTCAAAAAGAGTCTTCAATAATGGGAGTGAGCTCTCATATCATGGCTATTGGTAAAAAAATAAATGTTAAGCTTTTAAAGATTTACTAAAAAATCAAAAAAGTAAATTCTTATTAAGAAAGATAAGGATGCTTGAAAAATAAATAATGACTGAAGAATTTGAAGATAAAAAATTTGTAAAGAAGGATTTTTCTAATCAAAATCTTTCAAAGAGAATTTTTGTAGAGTGCACTTTTGAAAATTGCAATTTTTCAAATGCAAATTTATCAAACACACAACTCTTAAATTCTTCCTTTAAAAATTGTAATCTAAGTTTAGTGAATTTTGATAAAGCAAAGCTTCAAGAAGTTTTTTTTATAGAATCTAAGTTAGTCGGCGTGCAGTTTTTTAAAAGTGATAAGTTTTTGCTATCTATCTCATTTAAAAAATCTCTAATAGAGAGCTGTAATTTTTCTGATATGCCTTTAAAAAACTCTTCATTTAATGAGAGCACACTCAGAAGATGCGATTTTGTTTCAACGGATCTGTTTAAAGCAGATTTTAAAAAGACAAACCTAGAAGGCACGCGTTTTCATATGGCTAACTTAAAAGAAGCTGATTTTTCAGATGCTATAAATTATTCAATAGATCCCTTTAATAATAAAATTGAAAAAGCAAAATTTTCAAAACCTGATGTTTATTCTTTTCTAAATTTTTTCGATATTGTTATTGAGGAATGATTTTTTAATTGCAGGATTTTAAGCTTGTTTTTCTGCGTGAATTGAAAAAAAAATAGCCTTAAAAAACTTCCGTTTCCTAAAGCTATTTATTTAAAATATTATTGAACTTCAACTTGATTAACAAAGAAAGCTGGATAAGCAAAGTTATTATTCGGTCTAGGTGATACTTTCAATGTTACCTTTTTCCCAACAAAATCATCTAAATTTACTTTTGTGCTATAGAGAAAAGCTTTTTTTGTTGGATCTTGAAGTTTTACAACAAAATCACCTGGTTTGTTTTTTACACCTTGTGAAAAACCCTCTATCACTCCTGCTATAGCTACTGAATTAATCTCTTGCTCTTTATAAAAATCATTTAGTTTTTTCTCAGGATGGAAAGTTGTCCAAGTAGCATAGAGAGCATCTTCTACTCTCTGCCAGAATTTCATTTTGTTAGAGAGGCTTTTATTTGAGTTTTGATTTGCAACTTCTAACTCTTCATCATATGTATTTGCTTTTTCAACAGCTTTTAGAAGCTGATCTTTTTCCATATGAGATATATTTGCTTTTGCTTCTAAATAAGCGATTTTTTTCTGTAAATAATTGTCTTGTAAGAGAGCTAACCCTTCTTTTGCTTGCTGTACGTGCAGAGGGAACTCTGAATATTCTTTGATGATTAGATCAAAACTATCTATCGCTTCATGCGGAAGCATTTCATCATAGGGCTTTTTACACTCAGCTTGTGTAATAAAATAT
>JAAKFW010000178.1 GCA_011064905.1 Candidatus Anoxychlamydiales bacterium
TAAAGAAGAAAAAATAAAAAAATGCTTAAGATATATGAAGAATAGAATGAATAAATTTAATTATAAAAATGCTATAGAACAAGATCTTCCAATAGGGTCCGGAGAAATAGAAAGCGCTAATAAGAGCATAGTACAAAAAAGATTGAAAATACCGGGAGCTTGGTGGCTTCCAGAAACAGTAGAACATATGCTAAAATTAACTTGTTTAAGAGAAAATGGGGGTTGGGAAAATTATTGGGAAGATTGCTATCAAAAAAAAATAAATGAGGCCGCGTGACAACTAAAACATTTAATTACACCATTTTCTGGACAATGTCTTGCGTTAAAAAATCTCTTAAAATAGAATTAGTCCACTTTAAGAAAAGGGGTAATTATGGCTACAAGAAAGCTCTTTCCAGCTCTAAGAAGCTTTTCGAGTTCGTTTCAAAGGCCTTGGGGTATTTATAGACAATTTAGTGTTTTTTCAGGATCGGAGAAAAGAGTTAATACGATTGCAATACATAGGTTTAATACCTCATATTGTATTCGTAAATTTTCATCTTCGCAACCGAATTTAAGTTTAGTAGGAAAAAAATTAACTTTTGAAAATTTCAAACAGCTAAATCCTTTTGAGAAATTTATAGAATTACCGGTTATTACAAATATGCTTAGTTTAGAACCGGTATTAAATTACTCAACAATTGAAGAATGGTATGAGGATTATTGTAGACAAAAATTTTTAGAATCTGAAAATGGTGCTAATTCTCAACTTATTTTATTTGATGTATTAGATGAATCTGATTCAAAAACACAATATCCAATATTAAAAAAAGGAGAAAAAAAATTGGATGAAAATGAGTTTATAGATAGATATATGGAAAAATTCGATGATTTTATAAACAAAGATCTTATTAAAACTCTAAGGAAGCAAAATCCGACAAAATATAATCTAGATACTATTTTAGGGATATATGATAGTTTTTGCTTCGATAAATATACTAAATATAAGGATCAGATAGGTTTTTGGAAAAATCAATTAACTTTTGAAGAATACACAGAACTATATACTGAAAGTTTTGAAGACTACAAAGAGAATGTGAAAGAATTGAAGTTTACTGAAGAAAAAAATTATAATGGTTATCAAGGTTATTGTAAATGTAGTTATAACAGATATAAGATGGCTTGTGAATATGGCCCCTATTATGACCCAGGTCGCATGTTATAGTTAGTTAAACTATTTTTCTTCAAGAAGTTTTAGAATAAAAAAAATATTACTTCCAAAAATAATTTGATAACTTTTTATTGTTAATATAAATCCAATAATTTTTTATTCGATATCTATTAGATCTTCAATTCTTTGCATTTCATTGTGGTCTATAATAAGGTTTAAACTCTCTAACCTTTTTTCTTGCTCATCAAAAAACCTTTTAGTGGCTTTTTTGCCAGACTCTTCTAAAGCTTTTTTTTCCTCTTCGGACAATTGGAATTCTAAAGTAGACACATCTAAATTATCTATTTTGATATTGCGATAGTTATCATATGGTTCTAACTTGCTAATGAGAGATTCAGAATTAAAATAAAGATCTAAAAGAGTTTTTGAAAGATCTAAAACATTTGAGACTTCATTAGGAATTTGATCTTTTTTATTTCCGGGCGTATATAAACTTAGCCCTAAAGTTCTTTTGTTCAGTTTTACAAAATTCTTATTTTCTTCAGTATATGATTTTGTTTCATATTCTAGCGTATCAAATGCAGTTATTGGGAAATTATCTAATATCCCTCCGTCTACAAAAAGTCCTAAATCTTCTTTTTTTATTCTTTCATTTTTATCATTTTTAATATGGAGATTGTGAGGAGCAAAAACACCTGGAATAGACATAGAAGCTCTAATAGCATCAGAAATTATTACATCATCAAACTTTTTATCTTCAGAGTGAATGTGAAGAATTTCTAAAGCGGGCTGAACTTTTGTTGTAAAAACATGGAGGTGTTTGAATGAGTTATCTTTTTCTATTAAATGACGAAGTTCTTTAAAAGTTAAATAGTGAATATCTGTTTTTTCATAGATTTTTTTCTCTATCCATTTTCTAAAATCTTCTCCTTTGCAAAGCGAGTCTGTATCGAAAATATCTTTAAAATAAAAAAGGGCGTTTTTAACTGTAGTTATAGGGTTTTTAAATAGTTCATACATCTCATCTATAACATCTTTAAAAATCGTTGTGATAGATGTATTTTCAAAGAAATTTATAATTTTTTCTTCTGATATATAATAATCCAAAAATTGCGAAAAATCTGTTTCAAACAAAATAGCTTGTATTTCATCTATATCATAACCAAGAGCTATAAAAGTTGCTGTAATAGCGCCGGCTGATGTTCCGGCTACTCTTTTTAAATCTGACAAAGCGTTTAAACTCTCTAGCTCTTTTAAAGCTCCAACATATGCAATTCCTTTAACTCCTCCGCCTTCTAATACTAAATTCTCTAGCGGCAGAAAGGAATACAGGGGAGGAGCGATGTTTAATTTCTCATTTTGTTTATTTAACTCACCAAGAAGATCTACAATTTTAACACTCTTTTTGTCAGAGTTATTCCTTAAATAATCAACAGCTCTTAGATTATTATTATCTACAGCATTAATATCAGCGCCTAAATAGGAAAGAAGCTCAATTGGTAAGAGTTGTTTATCAAAAGCTGCAAAATGGATTGCGGTTTTTCCTGTTAGATCTTTTTCTTCTATATTTGCTCCTTTAGATATCAAAAAAGCTATAACAGGGCTATATCCAAGGTTTGCTGCAATCATTAAAGAGGTTATCTCTTTTTGATTTTTTGTGTCGATTAAAGGAGCTATATCATCGAAGTGATCACTGAGAAAATACTTTAAAACTTTCAGGTTATTATAAAAAGTTGCTATGTGCAAAACATTGCCATTTTCTTGGATGTTTTGGGAAAGATCAATATTACTATTGTTAAATAAAAGATCTAAAATCTCAAAATCGCTATCTATGATAGCCTTAGTTATTGTAGATGGGGTTAATTGAGGTAGATCGATTATCTGAGATGAGATATTTCCTGAAATATCTACAGGATCACTAGGCCATATACTGCCATAAATGTTTTGTGAAAAAGATATTAAAAAAAATGAAAGTAGAAAATTAAAAATCTGAAATTTCTTAAAAATGGTTGTTTGCATTTTCTATAACCTTAAAATAATTTAAAAAGACGTTATAAAAAATAACAAATTTTTTTTTAAAAATAATTCTTTTTTTTCAAAATATTGTTTTTTTATCCCAAAAATATTTAGATTTTTTTTTGATTATCTAAAAAAAACATCTTTGTAGACTAAATTATTATTAAAATG
>JAAKFW010000179.1 GCA_011064905.1 Candidatus Anoxychlamydiales bacterium
AGATCACGAAGTAGATTCTCTACAATCATACGAAGAGCTCTAGCTCCAGTTTTTGATGTTTTAGCTTTTTTAGCGATAGATATTAGAGCATCTTTCGTGAATTGAAGATCTACATCCTCTTCTTTAAATAATTGAATGTATTGCTTAATAATAGCATTTTTAGGCTTAGTTAAAATGTCTACTAGATCGTCATCTGTAAGCTCATTGCAATTCGCTATTGAGTTAAACCTACCGACAAATTCAGGGATAAGACCAAACTCTATAAGATCTGCCGGTTCCACTTGAGCGAGTAGATAATTTATCTCGTTTCTATCAAATGTTTTCTCTTCACCTGCTTTAAAACCAATCGTTTCTTTACCTAGTCTTCTGGCTATCATTTTATCTAAATGAACAAAAGCTCCACCTGTAATAAATAGGATATTTTCAGTATTAACTTTAATGTATTCTTGATGGGGATGCTTTCTACCGCCTTTTGGAGGGATGTTTGCAACGGTGCCTTCTACGATTTTTAAAAGAGCTTGTTGCACTCCTTCTCCTGATACATCTCTTGTGATAGAGACGTTTTGAGAGGTCTTCCTGATCTTATCTATCTCATCTATGTAGATGATGCCATGTTCTGCTCTTTCAACGTCGTAATCTGCCGATTGAAGCAGTCTTAAAATGATGTTTTCAACATCTTCACCTACATATCCGGCTTCTGTAAGGGTTGTAGCGTCACAGATAGCAAAAGGAACATCTAAGACTCCAGCGAGCGTTCTTGCCATTAGAGTTTTTCCAGAGCCAGTTGGTCCAATTAACATAAGATTAGATTTAATGTATTCGGTCTCTTTTTGTTTATGAAGAGAGGAGATTCTTTTAAAATGATTATATACAGCTACAGAAATTGTTTTTTTTGCATTTTCTTGACCGATTATATAATCATCTAATTTTTCTTTAATCTCTTTTGGTTTTAAAATTTTGAATTCGTGTTGAGTCGCTTTTTTCTCTATAATATTTAAACAAAGGCCTATACATTTATCACAAATATAAGCATTTGGTCCAGAGACTAACTTTTCAACTTGATCTTCTTCTCTTCCACAAAAAGAGCATTGAGCATTATTTTTTTTCATTTATTTTCTTTGGGGTTCGGCTATTTTATCGATTAATCCATAATCTAGAGCTTCTTTAGGACTCATATAAAAATCTCTTTCACACTCTGCTAAGATTTTTTCTATTTTTTGACCTGTTTTTTCACTTAAAATATTAGCTAAAACTTTTTTTAAGTATAGGATTTCATTGGCTTGAAGTTTGATGTCTTCAGTAGCTCCTCCTACTCCACCGGATGGTTGGTGTAGCATAATTCTAGCGTTTGGAAGGGCATATCTTTTGCCTTTAGAGCCTGCTGTTAGCAGAAGTGCTCCCATAGAAGCGGCGAGGCCTATGCAGTATGTGTTAATATCACATCCTAAAAAGTGCATGGTATCATAAATTGCTAAGCCAGCTGTTATAAGTCCACCAGGTGAATTGATGTAGAGAGAGATATCTTTTTTAGGATCTTCCATTTTTAAAAATAGAAGTTGAGCTATTACAACGTTTGCTACTTGATCGTTGATCTCGGTGCCAATAAAAATAATTCTATCTTTTAACAATCGAGAGAATATATCCATGGATCTCTCACCCCTTCCTGTATCTTCTATTACATATGGAGTTAAAGAATCTACTATTTCATAAGGTGACTTTGCCATTTTTTTTTCCTTTTACTTTTTTTATATATTTTTATCAGGTTTTAGAAGAATGATCAAGTATATAATCTTCTGCTTTATTTAAAACTAGCTGAGATATTGCAAGAGCGTAGACATTTCTTGGAATATTTTTAAGATCAGGTTTTTGACCGGTTTCTCTATATAATATGATAAGCGCTCTTTGTTTGATTTCATCATCTGATATTTTAATATCAAAATCTGCGACTATTTTTTTAGAAAGATAAAAAATTCTTATCGCATCTTCTGAATATGTTAAAAGATCTTTTTCAAATTTCTGTATCTCTTGAGAAGTCATTTTATCATATTTTTTCTTGAACTCAGGATTTTTAAAATAAGAATCTTTTCTGTAATTCAACTCGTTTTGAATTAAAGAATCCGGAACGTCGAACTTATAAGTTTTAAGTAAAAATTCATGAACCTTTTTTCTATTTTCTTGGTTGTGTTTTGTTTGTTTTTGCTCAGTTAACATTTTTGTTATAGATTCATACATCTCTTTTTCACTTTTAGCGCCAACTTTTTTTGCAAACTCATCATCAACTTTAGGTAGCTTAGCTTCCTCTATTTTTTTTATCGTAACGAGGACTTTTTTCGACTCAAAATTTTTCTTTTCTTCTTCTGATGTGTTTTCATCAGGCTTGGAGGTTCCTTTTAAAGAGTCTTTTATTTTTTTTCCTGTAACTAGCTCTTTCATCCAAGATGCCATGCCTTTATCTGATACTTCAAATCTAGTATCAGAAAAGACTCTTTGGGGTGTGTCTGATTCAATAGAATCTAAATCAATTATTATATAGTCGTTTTCTTTGATCGGACGATCAACCTCTTTCCATTCAGCGTGAAAAAATCTGATTTGACGAATAGCTTCATCGATCTCTTTTTTTGTAATATCTATTTTTTTATCTTTAGAAGTTTTAAAAGCTTTAGGATCTATTTTTGGAACCTCCGGCTCTGTCTCATAGGAGTAGTGAAGATTTGCGCCTTTTTCTAAAGAGTATTCTTTAATTTTAAAAACTATTTTAGATTCTTGTGTAAGAACTGGTAATTTTTCTTTTTCATGTGCTTTTATAAAAGAGATATCTGCAATTTTTTTCTCTAACCTTTCTTTATATGCGTCTGGATATTTTTTTAAAACGGTACTATCCGGCGCTTTTCCTTTTCTAAACCCCGGCAGAATTATTTCTTTTTTTAAATCCTTTAGAGCTTGTTTGCTAGCTTCTTTTACTATTTCAGAAGAGACTTCAATATCTACTTCAATTCTACACTTAGTTTTTTTTTCTATTTTTACTTTGATATCAGATTCCACTTAAAATTTTCCTTTTACTTAAAATTAAAAGCGGGTGATGAGGTTCGAACTCACGACCCTCACGTTGGCAACGTGATGCTCTACCACTGAGCTACACCCGCGAAAAAGTATATATAAATATAAAGATTTTAAAGATTTTGAGCAAGTTCGATAATAATGATTCAGCAATTCCCGAAGAATTTATAAAAAACACAAAAAAGCAGAATTTCTGTTTTAGCTGAAAAAAGAGACAAAACTAACCTGAAATGTTTTTCTTACTATTTAAAATATTTGATT
>JAAKFW010000018.1 GCA_011064905.1 Candidatus Anoxychlamydiales bacterium
TATAACTCTATAGCTGAGAGAGCTGGCTTAAAACCTGGGATGATTATAATGCAAATCAATCATAAGAAAACAAAGAACATAAGTGATTTCAATGAATCTTTGAAAGATATTGATAAGAAAAGACATATTTTGATGTTAGTTAGATATCAAAATATTACTAAGTTTATCACAATTAGATTGAAATAATTTTCTGGGGGCAAAATTGCTCCCCTTAATTTTATTATTTTTTGAAAAAATGTTTGAAAGCGGGATCATTTTTAACTTTATCAAAGTATTTTTCTGCTAAGGCTTTATCTAAATCTAGTTTATCAAATTGAGTTGCTGTTTTCAACCAACCACCGGAGGGTTTTGCCTCTCCTAGCATAGCAAAAGCTTCTGCATTTTTTAGGGCTATTTCCATAGTTGGTGATAATTTATAAGAAGCAGCTGATAGCTCCTTAACTAACTTAAAATTATCTTCTTCAAAAGCTAGTTCATGAAGTAGACAAATCGCTTCATCTGCTATTTTATCTCTTATCGAGAGAAGATATTCATACGTTTTTTTTCTATCTTTTTGATCATTGAATAAAAAAGCTAAAAGATGGGTTGCTTGAACGTAGATCAACCCTTCTTTAGTTTTAGATCTAAGATCTTCTAAAAGCTTTTGAGCCTCGTCTTTATTACCATCTTTAATTAGAGACTGAGCTTTTATAAGTAGATCTGCTAGATTTTCATCTCTATCACATTTTTGAATATTTTTTGATTTTCTATACATATCAAAGCTTTGAAAAGCGAAAAGAAAAAATAGAGCACCGAGAAGATAATATTTAACAGCGAAACTAATAAGAGCTAAAATAGCTGCAAAAATAAAACCTAGCAAAAGAGATAACTTAAATCCTTTTATACCAAAAAAAGCTTCTAAAACAATTCTAAGTAGTTGCCCTCCGTCTAAAGGGATGATTGGAAGTAGATTTACAATAGACCAAAAAAGATTCACTACTTGCATAACTTTAATAGTCGCTAAAAGAGTAGGATTTGTGATGAAATTGAGCCATAAAATCAAAGAGGCTAAAACAAATAATAAAAACCCGAAAACAGGGCCCATCAAAACTATTAAAAACTGCTGATAATATTTTAGCTTTTTTCCTTTATAAGAAGTGAGACCTCCCATAGCTACTAGTTCAATTTTCGGATTTTGTTTAAAGATAAGAGATGTAGTAGCATGTCCAAGCTCATGAACTAAAACTGAGATTACAATTATAATTATCCAAAGAACTGTTCCCATAATAGTTTGGGACATTAAAAATCCTATTAGAGCCGCAAAAACCCAAAAAAAGGGATGGATAGAGATAGGTATTCTTGGAATAATCTTCATGTTTTATATTCTTTAGTTAATTTTCTATATGTGTTAGAATGTTATTTCAATCAAGTAAAAATTTTATAAATGTTTAAATTTTTCAAATCTAAATTAAAAAAAGTAGCGATTTCCCTAAAAAAATTCTCGATTGGAAGAAAGCTAAAATCCCTATTTTCAAAAAAAATAGATGAGAGTTTATTTGAAGAGTTAGAAAAGCTTTTTTATGAATCAGATTTAGGCGTTAAAATATCTGTAGAGCTAACTGATAAAGTAAGAGACATCTTAAAAAAAGATCCAGATATATCCTCTGATGAGATTCTAAAAACCTTAAAAGCTGAGCTATTAACCGATATCATTGAATACAAAGAGATTGAGAAAAAAAAACCGCATGTAATAATGATCATTGGAGTAAATGGGTCCGGCAAGACAACATCTATTGCAAAAATTGCAAAACATTATAAAGATGAAGGGAGAAAAGTTCTTTTAATAGCAGCAGACACTTTTAGAGCAGCAGCAGTTGATCAACTAGCCTCTTGGGCTGAAAAAGCTGAAGTTGATATAATAAAATCAAAGCAAGGCTCCGATCCATCATCTGTAGTATTCGATGGTTTAACAGCAGCTCTAAATAGAGATGTAGATATTGTAATAATTGACACAGCAGGAAGGCTTCACACTAAAACGGGTCTCATGCAAGAGCTTGAAAAAATAAAAAAGGTATCTAATAAAGTAATTGAAAACTCCCCTCATGAAACTCTGCTTGTTGTAGATGCTACAAGTGGGCAAAATGGAGTTGATGGAGCTAAAGTTTTCAATTCCTATACACCGATTAGTTCAATATTTTTAACAAAATTAGATGGCACTGCAAAAGGTGGCATTGTTTTATCGATACAAAAAGAGATAAAAGTTCCAATTCAGTGGATAGGACTTGGAGAATCGCTAGATGATTTAACAGCATTTAATGCAAAAGAATTTATAGATGATCTTTTATCAACTGATTAGTTTTATTTTTTTCTTTTCTCTGCTATAACTTATAATAAAATAATAGATCGATTATGTCCCTTTTAGATGAGCATCAAAATCTTTTAAAAGACGTCTTAGACTTACTTAAAAATATTGATGAAAAATATATTGAGTCCAATAGCGATTTTTTTGAAAAAGATCTTTTAAATTTCTTAAGTAAAAAAACAAAAAACTCTAATCAAAGATCTTTATTTGAGAAAAAAAAATATAATATAAATGTCTCTCCCTCTGAAATACCTATAACCGTAGAAAAAAAAGAGATTAAAAAAGATCAAGACAGAAAATCTCAAAACATTGAGAAAGCTCAAACTATTAAAAGTGAAAAAATTAATAAGCCTGATAAAGATAAAGCACTAGATCCTAAGCTCATAAAGAGCATCTCTAAAACTCCTTCAAACGCCCAAGAGACTCCCATTAAAAAAGATGAGATAAAAGCAAAAGAATCAAAAACACCTATAGAAAAGAAAATATTAGAGAGTAAAAAGGTAATAAGAGAAGAAAAACCAAAGATTTTTGAAGATAGTTTTATTGATATAAAAAAATCTATAGAAAGAATTTTTCCAAACATCTCAATTTTAGATAAACCCATTGATGACAAAATAGCAAAACAAAAATCTCAAAAATACAAACTTAAAAACATCTCTTCTACTATCACTATTTTAGCATATAAAGAAGATGCAAAATTTCATCGTTTTTTAGAAAAGCTATCTACAGCACTTAGTGTCTATTTTTATCCTTCAAAAGTTGTCTCTGCCTATTTACTTGAGAAGGAAAATAGCTGGTCAGATTTTTTAACTAATGATATCTCACTTATAATTTCTTCTGATTATACTATATTTGAGCTGCCCCATTTAAGAGCTTTTTATAAAGAAAACCCCTCTAAAGGAGAAAAATTTTTGAAAGACATTCCTTTATTTTTACTTCCTGATATTTTTTTATATTTAAAAGAGCCCTCTTTAAAAAAATCACTTTTCAATGCTCTAAAACAAAAAATCTCAGATTTGAAAAATGACAAATAAAATATTTGCAAGTGTAGTTTTAGAATCTAACATCGCTAAATCTTTAGACTATGAAGCGCCTCAAGATCTCATCGCTAAAATTAAAGTTGGTCAATTAGTTGAAGTACCACTTAGAGGCAGACTAAAAAAGGGATATATTTTATCTCTACAAGATAAAACCAAGATAAAAAAAGTCTTAAAAATTAATAGGATTGTAAAAGATGAAGTTCTCTCGAAAGATCTTTTTAAACTAGCAATATGGATGGCTAAATACTATTCATGTTCACTTTCTAAAATTTTAAGATGTATAATCCCCTCTTCTATTAGAAAAGAAGTAACTCAAAAATATCATATTTACGTAACATCTAATAAAACCAAAAAAGATCTTTTAGATATTTTTAAAGAGCTCTCTAAAAAAGGTTCAAAACAAGCAATAATAGTTGAATATTTCCTAAAAGTAAAAAAAGGAGTTTTGCTCACTCAAATGCTAATAGATACTAAATTATCTAAAGCGCCAGTTGATAGTTTAGTTAAAAAAAAGATCTTAAATGCTAAAAAGCTTTTTTCAGATGAGTTAGATATCTTGAAAAACTTTGAGTATTTTCAAACAAAGGAAAAAACTTTAAATAATGAACAACAAATAGCTTTAGATAATGTCTTCACTAGCTTAGAAAAATCCAAATTTGAAACTCATCTTATTTTCGGAATAACAGGTAGTGGTAAAACTGAAATTTATCTAAGAGCTATTCAAAGAGCTCTAACTCTAAATAAAAACGCCATTATGATGGTACCAGAGATAGCTCTTACCTCCCAGACAATAGAAAGATTTAGATCTCGTTTTAAAGAAAAAATAGCCATTATTCATCATAAAAGATCAGCTGGGGAAAAAACAAGAGAGTGGGAAAACATCTTATCTGGAAAAGCAAAAATTGTAATTGGCGCAAGATCTAGTATTTTCGCTCCTGTAAAAAATCTCGGATTAATAATATTAGACGAAGAGCATGACTCATCTTATAAGCAAACAGATGAAATGCCATCTTACAATGCCAAACATTTAGCAATAATGAGAGCTAAATTTTCAAATGCCACAGTAGTACTTGGCTCTGCTACTCCCTCAATTGAAAGTTATTACAATGCTACTCACAAAAAATATACTCTTAGCACGCTTTCTAAAAGAGTAGGCAAATCCAATCTAGCACAAGTCAAAATCATCAACATGAAAGAAGAGATCAAAAAATCAAAAAGCTATTTTTCTAATGATCTTTTAAATGCTATAAAACAAAGACATGAAAAAGGTGAACAAACCCTAATTTTTTTAAATAGAAGAGGCTATAATACATCTTTGCATTGTTTAAAATGCGACTACATTTTTAAATGCAAGCACTGTGATATTACTTTAACGTATCACAAAAAAGAGAACATTTTATCATGTCACTCATGTGGGTTTAAAACCCGTACAGCACAAAACTGCCCTGAGTGTAAAAGCTCAGAATACATTAAATACAAAGGTTTTGGAACAGAGCACATTCAAAGCGCTCTATATGCAATTTTTCCAAATATAAAAACCATCAGAATCGATAGAGATACGACTACTCAAAAGCACTCTCATGAAACCCTATTTAAACAATTTAAATCAGGAAAAGCTGACATTTTAATAGGAACTCAGATGATTGTTAAAGGCCTCCATTTTCCATCTGTTACCCTAGTTGGCATCTTAAATACAGATGGAGCTTTAAACATCCCGGATTTCAGGTCCTCAGAAACAGTTTTTCAACTAGTTACTCAAGCCTGTGGAAGAGCTGGAAGATCATCTCTTCCAGGAGAAGTTATTATTCAAAGTTATATGCCGGAGAATGCCACTATAAAACTAGCATCTCAGCAAGACTATTTAGGTTTTTATGCATCAGAGATAGAAAACAGGAAGTTTTTTGGGTACCCCCCATTTTCTCAAATGGCAAAGATTGTCATAGCATCTCAAGACGAGAAAAAAGCTGAGAATTTTTCTAATTTTTTTAGAGATAAATTAATAAAAAGCCTCACATCTGGCTATAAAATTCATCCAGTATTGCCATCGGGCAGGGCTAAAGTTAAAGATGTGTTTCGCTTCCAGTTTCTCATTAGAGGCAAAAACATGCCACTTTTAAGCTCTATTTTAGATAAGGTAAAAAATGAGCTAAATTTACCTCATAGAATATCACTTTTTATAGATATAGACCCTATTTCTACCTTTTTTTAAACATCCATCCTGAAAAACAAAACCCAAAAATCTTGAATTCTAGATCTGATGGAGACATTATATAAGGTTACAATAATTAGATTGTTAAGATCTTGTTGGGTCTAACATACTTAGATAATTATCTTTTATAGGAAACAATCCTGGCATTGACACGTTTTTTCTCCTTTTTTTTATCACTATAGATTTATTAATGTTAAGTAATTGTAATTACATACCTTTAATTACATTAAAATATCAATGGCACTCCACTAACTATATAAGAGAACTATATAGTGAGAATTTAAAAAAAACAACAAAATAATTTTGAAAAAATAGAATTGATCTAAAACCAAACGAGTTAGAAAAAAAAATAAGCTACTAAAAACAACCTAAAAACTTGTTTTAAACAAACTGCCTTTTAGCTTGATTTATAAACATCTCCATTCCGTATATAACTAAGCATCCTCTATCCTGAGCATGCTTCAAAAACAAAGTTTCAACTGGTTTTGAGACAACATCCATAACAATCGTTCCAGGAATTAAATACTCTTGAGGAACAAGATTTATCTCTTGCTGACTCGCTGAGGTTGCATTAATGATTACATCATAGCCTTCCCTCATAACATCTTCAATTTTATCTAATGAATACGCTCTACACTGGAGTTTTGATGCTAGATCAAAAGCTCTTGCTTGATTTCTATTTAAAATGATTAAATTAGCTTTTCTTTTAACAGCTTCATTAGCTATTGCTTTAGCAACGCCACCAGCTCCTAAAAGCAAGACTTTTTTATCTTGAACTTTGATTTTTCTCTCTACTGCATCTAAAGCAGCTATACCATCAGTGTTGAAACCAACTAACTTTTGATTTTTAAGGGATATGGTATTGATTGCACCAATATTAACTTTATCTTCATCCACAAATGAGATCACTTTTTCCTTTAGAGGCATAGTTACACTAAAACCTTTGAATGGAAATTTTTTAACATAAGAGAAAAAAATTGGAAGCTCATGACCTTGAAGGTTAATTTTAATATAAACTGCATTTTTGTTTTGTTTTAAAAATTCATTGTTATGAAAAACATGAGAGATGCTTTGATCAACTGGGTACCCTAAAAGAGCATAAACTTGAGTATTTTCATTGATATTTTTAAAATTATATATATCTGTAAAATCACTAATACTTATCTGACCTGCTGCACTTTTTTTATCTACATAGGTATATGTTATTTTATTTTCATAAATTTTTGACAAGACTCTGGCAAATGAACCATTGTCACCCATTGGAATAGCTATTAATTTACCATCTTGTTTTTCTTTGATAAAATCTAAAACTCTTAAAGCATCAATTGAGTTATTTGCAAAAGTTGAAATTTTATAAAGATCAGTAAACTGGTTTTTTAAATTTTCATAGATTTCATTTAAATTAGGCGGTGTATTTAAAAAGTTGTGATAAGAAAATATAATTTTAACATCTGGATATAAATTTTTCATTTTTTCAATGAACTCTAAAGAAGTATCGTGCTCTAAATCGAAAAAGTTTGGTTTTAAAGAAAAGAGTCTAGCTAAATCAAAATATCTTTTCTTCTCAGGTTGAAGATACTTACCTCCATTTTCTTTTTTTCTTAAAGAAAAGATTATAGTTTTTCCCCAGTACTTTTGTAGTTTTGTGATTTTTTCTAAATCAATAGAATTCAAAAAGTCTAATCTAAGCTCGATGGCCTCTGCGCCAATAGCGTTTTTAATTTGCCTTTTAGCTGAAAAAAGATCTGGACCTGTGATTACTGCCGTTAACATATATTGCCTCCCAATATAAAAACTATTGATTTTACAACATGATTTTCAATAATTTCAACATTAATTATTGATTTGCCAATATTTTTTAACAAAGTAAAGCGATTTTTACCAAAAATATTTTTTTTGTCTCTTTTTATAAACTCAATAATTCTATCTTTTGAAATTTTCGGTGCGTTATTTAACATTTTTTTTAATTTTAGAAATTCAAAAATTTTTTCAAATTCATCAAAAGATAACAGATTCATTTTGTAAGAGAGATAGCTCTCTATTAAAATACCAAAAACTAGCGCTTTTCCATGGGAAATTTGATAGTCTAATGAAGCTTCTATTGCATGTGAAATAGTATGACCAAAGTTTAAAATTTTTCTAAAAGATGTTTCGTTTTCATCTTTTTCAATAACTATTTTTTTAATTTTCAAAGAATCTATTATTTGTTTTGGAGTTATTTCCGGATTCGCTAAAAGATCTGTGAATGATTCTTCTTTCAAAATAAGAGAATGTTTTAGCATTTCTGTATATCCATTTTTCATCTCATCAGTGCTTAGAGTTTTTAAAACCTCAAAATCTATAAATACAGCTTTGGGATGATAAATAATTCCAATTAGATTTTTTCCATATTTAGTATTAACAGCTGTTTTCCCTCCAACGCTCGCATCTACCATAGCAAGAAGAGTTGTAGGAATGATTATATATGGTATCCCTCTCATATAAGTTGCTGCAACAAATCCTGCCATATCTATAACGATCCCTCCTCCAAAAGCAATGATTAGAGTATCTTTTGTGAAATTCATTTTTAGCATTTGATTTTCTAAAAGATCTTTTGTTTTTTTAGATTTGTTTATTTCGCCTTGAGGAAAACTAAGTAGTTTTACATTAATCTTTTTTTCTTTGAATTTATCGATAAGAGGTTTTGCTAAGATATTTTCTAAATTTGTATGGGTTATTATTACGAAGTTATTAGCTAATTTTTTACAAAAATCTACTATGAAATATTTTTTTAAAAGAGCATTTCCATAAAAGATTGGGTAACTTTGGTTTTTTAGATTAACGTTTAGTTTTTGCATTAGATTTCAAATTTTTTTCAGTTTTATGTTTTTTTGAGCTTTGCTTTCATCTTTTTTGAACAATAAATTCAATTTCATCAAAGGATCTAAAGTAGCTACTCTATTTAAAAGATATGAATCGACTATCACTATTGAACACATCGCATCTACTATAGAAGCCGCTCTAATAGCGATGCAAGGATCATATCTTTTATCGTTAGGAAATTCTAAAAGTTTTTTATTTCCGTAAATATCTATAGTTTCTTGGGGTTTTCCATGAGTTGCAGTGGGTTTGAATGCAACTCTTCCTACAATTGGCCTGCCATTGGAGATGCCAGCTTGGATTCCGCCTTCATTATTTGTTTTAGTTACAACTCTTTTCTTCTCAAAAGCAAATAGATCATTTCTTTTTGATCCCTGTTTTTTTGTCCCTTCAAATCCATCTCCTATCTCAAAACCGATAGCAGCTGGTATACTAATAAGAGCTGCAGCTAATTTCGCATTTAATTTATCGTATATAGGATCTCCTAAAGATGGAGGCGTATTTAAAATTACAAATTCAACAACTCCTCCAATAGAGTCTTCATCTTTTTGAATATCCTTTAGTTTTTCAATCATCTTTTTTTCAGCTATTTTATCTGGGCAAAATATTTTACTTTTATAAATATTTTCAAGATCATCTATTTTTACATCAGATAAAATATCTCCGATAGATTTGAGATAAGCAAATATTTTGATATTTAAAGTTTTTAATATCTTTTTCGCAATAGCACCGGCTGCTACCCGAGCAACTGTCTCCCTTGCAGAGGCTCTAGAGCCTCCTCTATGATCAAAAATCTTATATTTTTGAAGGTATGTATAGTTTGCATGAGAGGGTCTTAAAAGGTCCTTTATCTTATCGTAGTTTTTAGATTTAACATCTCTATTTTCTATAAGTATGCAAATAGGAGAGCCGGTTGTTTTCCCATTAAAAACGCCGGATACTATTTTAGCACTATCCATTTCATTTCTTTTAGAGACAAACTCATTTAAATTGGGTCTTCTTTTTTGAAGCTCAAAATTAATTTCATTCTCTGTTATTTCAATATTAGAAGGACACCCATCTATAACAACCCCTATTAGAGGTCCGTGAGATTCTCCAAACGTTGTAATTTTAAATATTTTACCAAATGAATTAGACATATATATATTTTGTTTCCCTTTGATCAATTTTATTTTTTATTTCAATTGCAATCTCTTGAATATCTTTAGTATCTACCTGAATAGTAATATCTGCTAAGTTTTCATATATTTTTTTTCTGTTTTCAAAAGTTTTTATTAAAGATTTTTCATCTTGAAATATTGTTTTTTTTCTGTTTTCAAAAATTCTTTTTTTCAATGTTTCTATAGATGCTTTAAGAAAGATAATCGTCTTAGGGTTACTTGAAATTTCAAAATTGCTTTCATTTAAGATAGAGCCTCCAGCTGCTGCTATCGATGCATTCTTTACATTTTTTATAGAAAAAAAAGCTTTTGCTTCTAAAAATCTAAATTTTTCTTCTTTTAAAAATTTAAAGATTTCAAAAATCTGAGTAATACTTTTCTTTTTTGGATAATTTTTATAAAACAAAGTTTTTATTATCTCATCGATATCAAAAAATTTTCTATCTAGCATTGATGCTAGATTTTTACCAACTGAAGATTTACCGGAGTGTTTCATTCCAATTAAGATTACATTCATAAAATCACGCATCCAAGTGATTTAAAGTCTTTTTTAAATGCTCTATACGTTTTGTTAATACAATCTACATCTTCAATCATCGATGGTTTTTCCACGCCTAAAGCTGCGATAGTTAGCGCCATTGCAATTCTGTGATCTTTATAAGAGTTTAGATTAGCAGCCTCTAGTTTTGAACCTTCAACTACAAGACCATCTTTTTTCTCTATAATTTTAGCTTTCATTTTTTTTAGCTCTATTGTTATTGCTAAAATTCGATCGGATTCTTTTTTCCGAGCATTAAGTCCATTTTGTAGAGTTAGTTTCCCTCTATTATAGCAGCCAAGGACCGCTAAAATTGGAATGGAATCTATAATATCATCAACATCTATCTCTAAATTTCCTTCTAAGATAGATTTTTCTACTCTAATTTGTTTTTTTTCTTTATCAATATAGATCTTAGCTTTTAATTTTTTAAAGATTTCAATAGTTTTTTGATCATTTTGAAAATCATCAAAAATCACATTTTTTATTAAAATATTTGATTTTGTAATTAATGCAGCTGCTATTGGAAATAAAATAGTAGAGAAATCTGTTGGGACCGTGTATTCAAATCCTCTAAAAGCTTTTCTATCTAATCTGCTAGGTGGATATAAGATAAATTTTTTAAAATCTTGATTTTCAACTTTTATATTCATTTTATTCAGCCAGCTAAGCGTTAAATTTACCCATGGCTTTTCTTTTGGATTTTCTACTTCAATTTGCATTTTTGTATTTAAAAGAGAAGATGCTATAAGCAACGAAGATACATATTGTGAATCTTCTCCATTTATTTTTATGTCTTTAGGAAGTATCGGTCCTTTTATCTCAAGGGGAGCAAAATCTGTATTATGTATAGATTTGATATGGACGCCCAAAGAAGATAGCGAATCAATTAAAGGTTTCATAGATCTATTTGTTTTAATAGACTCATCGCCTGTGATAACTGTCTTTTTATTAGATAAAGCATAAACGGATGTCAAAAAACGAAGGGCTATCCCTGAGTTTTTTACATCTATATTAACATTATCTTTTAATAAAATTTTTTTGTTCGTTCCTAAAATTTTTAAACTATTTTTTTTAATCTCAATTTTTGCTTTGAATTTTCTACACCCTTCAATAAAAGCTAAAGTATCATCTGAGTTCAAAAAATTTTTAATTGTAGAGCTGCCTTTTGATAAAGATGCAAATAAAATAGCTCTCATTGTTTGAGATTTAGAAGAAGGAACAATAATCTCACCTGACATTGAAGATTTTTTTACAAAAAAGTTTTTCATTTAAAACTGAAATTTTAGTTAAATTGAAATAAAGAGACTTATTATATATAATTTTCATAAAAGTTAAAATAGGAAACTAAGCTAATGGATATAAAAACTCCTGACTATCATTCAATTGAAGAATTTCAAAATAGATCAAAAAAATTAAAAGAGATTAGAGATTTAGGAATCGATCCATATCCCCATAAGTTTGAGCCATCTCACATGGCAAAAGAGATTTTTGAAAAATATTCAAAAAAAGATTTAGGGCATTTCGATGATGCAGCAGCCGGAGAAACCCCATTAGTTAAATTCGCCGGAAGACTCGTTTTATTTAGAGCAATGGGAAAAAATGCTTTTGCTCAAATTCAAGATGAGAGCGGAAAAATTCAAATAATGATTAATAGAGATCTTACGAAAGTAGATGGATACGATGTAGAAAAATCAAAGGAGAAACAATCACACATAAAATTTATCGAAAAAAAGTTAGATCTTGGAGATATCATAGGCATTGAAGGAAATTTATTTCATACGAAAAAAGGTGAGCTTACAATTTTTGCAAAGAAAGTAAAAATTCTTTGTAAAACACTTCTTCCTTTGCCGGATAAACACTCAGGACTTGCTGATCTTGGTGTGAAATACAGAAAAAGATGGCTTGATTTAATAACAGATCCAAAAGTTATAGATACTTTTACCAAAAGATCTAAAATTATAAAAATTATAAGAAACTATTTAGATGATGCTAACTTTTTAGAAGTTGAAACTCCAGTTTTGCAAAATGTTTATGGTGGAGCAGAGGCCAAACCTTTCGAAACTCACATAAATGCTCTTCATCAAGATATGTATCTTAGGATTTCTTTAGAGATACCTCTAAAGAAGCTACTAGTCGGCGGTTTTAATAGAGTTTATGAAATGAGTAAGGTTTTTAGAAACGAAGGCCTAGACAAGACTCATAATCCGGAATTTACAGAGTTAGAAGCCTATGCTTCGTATTGGGATTATAATGATTTAATGAAATTCACAGAACAGCTCTATGAAACTATCGCCCTAAAACTTTTTGATTCTACAAAAGTTGAGTTTGGCCCTTATACAATCGATGTAAAAACTCCATGGAAAAGACTTACAATGAAAGGGGCCATCAAAGAATACGGAGGTGTTGATATTGAATCTCTAACAGATGAAGAGCTTCACAAAAAACTACTTGAGACTTCTGTTGATAGAGCTAAATTAAAAAATGCTACTCGTGGTAATTTAATCGCCCTTTTATTTGAAGAGCTTGCAGAAGATAAATTAATTCAACCTCATCACATAACTGATCACCCAATTGAAACAACTCCTCTTTGCAAACTCCATAGAGATCCAAAAGAAAGAGAAAAAAATATAGTAGAAAGATTTGAGAGTTTTATAGCAGGACATGAAGTATTAAACGCGTACTCAGAGCTTAACGATCCTGAAATTCAAAGAGAGCTACTTCTTAATCAAGTAAAAAAACGTTTAGCTGGTGATGAAGAGGCTCATCCACTCGATGAAGAATTTATAGAAGCTATATGTCAAGGAATGCCGCCCGCTGCTGGATTTGGTATTGGTATTGATCGTTTGATTATGCTTTTTACAAATTCTCAATCGATTAGGGATGTGATTTTCTTTCCAATTATGAGACCAGAAGAATAGTTTTTTAATAAACGCCAAATTTATAATTAATATTTTTTTCAACTATTTATCATCAATCATAAATTAATTATTTTAATTTACATTTTCTTAAATAAATCCTAGGATTTTTTGTATTTATCTAATTTAATGTTCAAAACATTTTATGAAAGCTCAAAAAAAAGGAATAAAACAATGATGTGAACTACTCGCCCCTAAAGGGCAATGCCGTCAAAATAAGAATATTCATATCATAAAGATCTCCGTCTATTCATAGGATATTTTTTGTTGCCCTTTTT
>JAAKFW010000180.1 GCA_011064905.1 Candidatus Anoxychlamydiales bacterium
TATTAAAAGATTTTACGGTTATGAAAGTAATTTTTACAGCAATAATAGTTGGCGCTGTTGGTATTTATGCGATGCTAGGGTTTAATATGATAGAACTAGCGATTCCTACTGCAACAATATCTGCTGTTATAATAGGTGGGTCTATTTTTGGAATAGGTATGTCTGTTTTAGGATATTGCCCAGGGACTGGAATAGCAGCTTTAGCTGATGGTTCTAGAGATATGATCTTTGGGTTATTTGGTATGATATTTGGAGCGGCTTTATTTGGGCTGTCTCAGCCATTTATAGTTAAAAAGATAGTTCTAATAGATACTTTATCAAATAAAACACTCTCATCGATTACAGGTATTTCCCCGTGGATATTTATAGTGTTTCTGTCTATTTTTGCTTTTGGATTTTTTTATTTTATAGAGAAAAAAGAGAAAAAAGAGAAAAAAGAGAAAAAAAATAGGGTCTTAGTGAAATCTTCAAATTTACTATAAGCCTTTCAAAATAGTATAGGCATAAAGTTTTGTATATGATAAAAAATTAATTTGAGCTAAACAACCACCTCTAAACTTGTTCTAATTAAATAAATTAGATAAAATTTTCTCCAACTCGTTAATATGTTTCATCATATTTTCCTAAGTTGTAGTTGATGAAGGAGATAAGTTTACATAGTAGCAGTTTTTTTTTATCAAAATATTTTTTGTCGTGAACGAAGGCATAAAGTAGCGGTGAACTCTAAAATTAAAAGTTAATTAACTTTAAGAATAAGATAAGATGAGATAAGTTTAACTTACTCAAAAAACAATAGGTAATAATGTCAGTTAAATCACACTATAATAAAGTTTTGGAAGCTTATCAAATCGTCGAAAATCTCTGCCCACTTGAAGGTGATAAACTTTCACATTTGTACGGAAAGTTAGTGCGAGTGAATAGAGTGGCATGTAATTGGGATGATGAAACACTGATTCCAGTATTACAAAGAATCAATGAATCTGCAAAGACTGTCTTTGAAGGAATTGAAAATAATGATTTGATACTTCCAGAAAAACAAAGAGTTGAATTTTTCAGACTAAGATCGACATTTGCAACAACAATGAGTGACTTAGAGTACCGTTACCGAGCTAATCAAAGCTATTCTAAATTACGCCCTGTTTTTAGTGAAAGCTTTAATGTCCACAATCCAAAGGATCCTTTTATTGCTACCTCAAATGATCCGATAGATTTCACTAGAGAAAGAAATCTATTCAATAAGATTATTCCCGCAAAGAGAGATCAGGGAGAAGATTTAGCAATTATACGAAATCGTATTTCGGAGGCTAAATCACACCTTTTATCAAGAACTAGTTATATTGCCAAAACAGTTGGAAAATATTTTACTTTCTTTTTGCTTTTTCTACCGCTTACTATTCTTCAATTAAATTTAAATATTTCTTTAGCAGGATTGAAAATATTCGGGCTTTTGCGCAATGTGCATTCTTTTGATTTTTTGAGTTGGGGAGATTCTGTTTCAACTAAGTTGTTTTCCGGTCTTAAAGAACGATCTATGGCAAAATCAGCGTTATCCTGTTATGCCTATCAACTAAAAGATGAGCTTATATGGGATGAAGAACGGTTTAAATTATTTGAATCCGTAGCTCCTTTTTTGGAAAATGAGCCTGATCTTTTTAGAGTAGAACTTGAATTAAACAAAAAAGATTACCTTGAATTAGGATTGTCTAGTGATGAGAAAGCTAATAAAGTCGTTGTAGATATTATTGAAAAAGCAAATGGAAGTATTTATTTACTGGATGCCCAACATATACTAGATGTGGGAATTCCTAGAAAGATGCAAATGGAGAATCCCGGATTATTCAAGAATATGTTTATTGATACTACAGTTGAGCGGATTAAAGAAGAGAAAAATAGCTCTAATGAAAAATACAGAGTTATTATGAATCCAGGTCAATTGATGCGTTATCTAAAAATTTATAAGAAGCATACCAGCTTCCGTAAAGTAGAAGGAATGGATAAACTTGTTAAAAAAAGTGCGAAAGATTCTAGCAAACCAATGAATAACCTATTTACTCAGGTTGAGAAGATGGGCTTCTCTGTGGAGTTACTAAAATCATGATTTCTCGTATATCTAACAAAAGCAACTAAGCAAATAATTTTTTATACTACTTTAGATTCAAAGCTTTTTTAAAAGTGTCGATTAAATGCTCACCTTTAAATACTTTTGACTCATCACTATTTAAAAAATCTTTGATGTTTTCTAGATACATTAAATACTCTTCTTTTGACATTGTTTTCAGATGAATGTAGAGCTCATTGTATGTTTTAAAGTCTCTTTTATCGATAAAACAGTTCGCAGGGATGTAATCATTAATATTGTCTGCTCCTAAATATATAGGTACAGTGCCTGCTTGAAACCCATCAAAGATCTTTTCTGTGATGTAGCCTTTTATATCTTTTGAGTTCTCATAGCAAATTGAAAACTTATAATTTTTTAGGGTATCTATTTTATTGATTGAAGTGCCTAGGTAGGATTTAAACTCAGCTTTATTCCATCCCCATCCATAAAGATCAAAGTCTTGAGGGGCATACTCTTCGAAAAATGAAATTGCTTTTTTTCTCTCAAAATAAATCTCAGATGGGTGAGTCGAGGTTTTATTAGAGACTATCAAAGAGCAAAACTTTTTGTTATCAAAAGGGATCTCTCTAGCTATTACATTTTGAGCTCTAGGATAGTGAAATTTGAAGTATTTTTTGTTGTCAATAAGATCGTCTCTGAAGGTAAAGACTTTAGAAAAATATCTTAGATATTTTTTGTCATGGTTGCATGTCATAGTGCAAGGAGGTTCCCATACGAATAAAATAAGTTTATTTTTAGGAAGCTTTTTTATTCGTCTAAGTTTTTTTGGGTGATTGTCAAAAACCACTATATATTTTGCGTTTTTTAAATCTCTAATTCTATAAGATCCTGTCACTTTTGTTTTATAGCCATGTTCTTTTAAGACATTTGCTAAATTGAAAAATCCAGATTTGTCAGAGCCGAAGATATCTTTATGAAATCCTGTGATGAAATAGATGGTGTCTTGCTTGATTTTGGATTGGAAAAAGAAAGCTAAGGTTGTAAGTGTGTAGGTTATGCATACTATAAAGACTATATTTTTTTTCATTTAAGAAGAAATTGTTAAATTTATTTTAATTACTCATTAATTTTTATACTAATTAATCATTGTTATCAAAAAAAAAATAAAAAATTTTGTTTCCAAAAATCTTTTTTTCTTTATTATCACGATTAGGGAACTAATATATATATAAGGTATGATTAAGT
>JAAKFW010000181.1 GCA_011064905.1 Candidatus Anoxychlamydiales bacterium
TGCCATAAAATATGGGAAGATGATGATTTTTTAGCCTTTTTATCAATCTTTCCTAATACCGAAGGCTTTACTTTATTAATTACTAAAGAACACCATGATTCTTATATATTTAATCTAGAAGATGATCTTTTACATAAATTCATTTTAGCAGCGAAGCATATTGCAAAACTCCTAGACACAAAACTAGACGATGTTTCAAGAACCGGTCTTATATTTGAGAGTAGCGGAATTGATCACGCTCATATCAAACTAATCCCAATGCATGGAACCTCAAACATCTCTAAGTGGAAACCTACAACTACTTACTTAGATAAGTATTTCAAAAAATATGAAGGCTATTTATCTTCACATGAATCGCTCAGAAAAGATGATAAAGAATTAGAAAAAACAGCTAAGAAAATTAGGCTTCAATAGAAGTTTTTTTTCGAACTATTTGGCCATTTATTAACATGATACTCTAAGTTCATATTTTTATATTTAGCAAAACAATAGTTACAAAAGCTTCTAGCTTTGCTTAAGATGTCCCCTTCAGGATCAGAAGAAACTAAATAAACATAAGATGCAATAAGCAAGATAATTAATATAATTCTTTTAAACATTTTATTCTCTTCCTCTTATTTTTTAAGCTATTTTATATAATTATTATTTTCAATACTTTTTTCATATTAAACTAATATTAATTCAATCTAAATCTTAAGTTATTATTACTTAGAGATATATTAAAATTCATAAAGATCACTTTTACTATGAGTTTTAATTAATAAAAAGGATCTGATAGGCGTAATGTAAGAGTATATTACAATCTTTAATATTATTACAAATATTTTAAGAAAAAATTAATTTCGGAGGACCTCGGGATGCTTTTTAAACATTAAAGTCACGACTCTTGTCCAAATAAAATAGATAAGCATAGACATTATGCTGATTAGTATTATCACATTTAAACCTGTTGCATCTTGAATAAATATCAAAAAAAGAGAAGCAAAAGCTTTTGCACTTCTATATGCAAAAACATCTATTATTACTTTTGCTTTATATTTTTCATCAGTTTTTAAAGGTATATAGAGCATCTCTCTAATAATACCAAAAAAAGAGTAATCTAAAGCTTTAATAGATGTAAAACTATAGGTTGCCATACGAAATGAAGGAAATAATAAAAATACAATGGAGTTAAACGCTAAAAATAGCGGAACAGATAAATGCGATTTTTTAAATCCTAAAATATTGATTAGTAAAAACCCTCCAAAAAACTGAAATGAAGTTGAAATTAAATTAATCACACTTGTCAATTTACCTGTAAACGATGTTCTAAGATCAACATTTGGAATAGATTTTTCTAAATATACATTGAATTGGTAATCTATAAAAGCGGTAGCTATTTGCATAGAGATTACAATTAATAAAATAGATATTAAATATGGTGATCTTTTGATTAGGGAAAAACCTTTTTTTGAATTAGAGCTTTTTTCAGATTCTAGTTTTATAAAATCTTGTTTTGAAGCAGAGCTATTTTTCAAAGCTTTCAAATAGAATAGAAAAACAAGTAAATAGATTGGAATAGATAGAAAAAAAAGATTTGTAGACTTTATTTGAACAGCAAAAAACCCAGATATCATACCCCCCAAAACAGAGCCTATACCTCCTATCCCAAACATAAATCCATATAATAATTTTGCTCTATGAGTATTTATCGTTGTATGAATCATCGACCAGACTTGTTTAAAAGCTAAAAGTATATAAAGATCTTTGAAGATAAATTGGAAAAAAATGATAGATGGCATTCTACTGACCAACAAACCTGTTAGAGTGTTTACGAAGATTATAGAAAAAACAAAAACAAAAAAAGTTTTTAAACACCCAATAATCGGTAAAAACTTATTATATAAATATACAACAAGTAAATTGAATGGAACGCTAAGAATCCAACAATATGGAAAAGCTCTACTTGAAAAGTTCGATAAAAAAATCGATGTACTCGCAGGTCTAATTATAGCGTAGTCGCAAGATATAAAAAACACACTTGCTAAAACACTTAAAATAAACACTTTTTGAGTTTTTTCAAACTCTAAAAAAAAGTTTTTAACACTTTTTATCATATATTCTGAAATTGATTAAAACAGATCATAGTTTGATGAATATTCACTTTTTTGCAAAGAGTTTTAATCTGTTAAAAAAACAATATTAAAATATTTATTTTTAACTCAGTGAACCCTTGGTGCACTCTCTGCTATATAAGATGGAGTAACTTCTATAAATTCAGCCTTTCTTTGAAGCTCTTTTATAGATCTAGATCCACCATATGTTAAACCGCTTCTAACGCCACCTAAAAGCTCATCTATTAATTTTTGAGCAGGACCTATTATTTTTGCCCAAAAACTTACTCCTTCAGCTGTAGTCTTTTCTTTTAAACATCCAAAAAAAGCTTCTTGAAAATCCTTACTTGCCTGCCCTCTATATTTCGCTTCTATATTTCCATTTTTCTCTCTTTTATCAGCAGCGCTCTCTTTTGTTAAAGCGAAAAGCTTTCCAATCATTACTGTGCTAGCTCCAGCAGCTAAGGCCAACACTACATCTCTACTCGTTCTAATTCCCCCATCAGCTATTAAAGGAACTCTAAGTTTCGCAGCTATCTGAGCGCACTCCCAAATTGCAGTGAACTGAGGCACTCCAAAACCTGTAATCATCCGAGTAGTACATACAGCGCCAGGTCCTATTCCAACTTTTACAGCATCAGCGCCTGCATTTACTAAATCGTGATAAGCAACAGCCGTACAAACGTTTCCTGCTATTATTTCTTTATCAGGATGCTTTTTTTTGAGCTCTTCAATGTAGTGCATCATCATATCAGAGTGGCCATGAGCGACATCTATACAAACTCCCAATGCTCCTAAATCTAAAAGTTTTCTAGTCTCATCTATCTTCTCTTTTCTAATCCCTGAGGATATAAAAATTTTGTTTGGAAATTTTTTTATGCATTTAGCTTGATTCTCTAAGCTTGTAAATCTATGAAAAATAGGAATAGATCCATTGTTGATTAATATTTCAGCTAACTCCTCAGATATTACTGTATCCATATTCGAGGCTATAAGCGGGATTTGCAGTTTTTGTTTTACCGTAAGCCAGGAATCTAAAATAGGCTCTGTCCTAGATGGAATATTATTAAATTGAGGAACTAGTGCAACATCGTCGAATGTATATCCTTTTTTCATCACTCTTCTCCAACGCGGAAACCCGGTGCTTTAGTTCCGGGAGGAAGCGTTTGTTTAAAATTTAAAAACTTACCGGGAAAATGGATGCTAATA
>JAAKFW010000182.1 GCA_011064905.1 Candidatus Anoxychlamydiales bacterium
GATCTTATGTATAAAAACTTTATGGAATATTAAATTGAAAAAACTTTTTGTAAAAAAAAGATTTACCAAAGAAAACAAAGAATTAAAAATTCTATTAGGTTTAGTAGAGCTCTATATTAAGAATAACGCTCCTATTGGATCTAACTCCTTGAAAGATAGCAGCTTCGACAACATGAGCTCCGCGACTATTAGAAACTACTTTGCTCAGCTTGAAAAGAAAGGGCTTTTAACCCAGCCACATATTTCTGGAGGCAGAATACCTACAGCAAAAGCATTCAAGATCTACGCTAATCACTGCCTATCAAATACTAAAATAGACAAGCAAGATGATCTGCTTTTACAAAAACATATAAATGAGGAAAAAAAGCAGATAACTGAACATTTAAATTCATCTTTAGAGCTTTTAAGCACAATCACAAATTTAAGTATTTTTCAATCAGCTCCAAGGTTTGATCAAGATTTTATAAATAACATCAAACTTCTCTCTTTAAATACAAATAAAATTTTATGTGTGATAGTCACAGATTTTGGGCTAATAAAAACTGAAATTTTATATTCCAAATTAGATCTCGATGAAAAATCTTTAAAATTAGTAGAAGACTTTTTTTTATGGAGAATGAATAAAAAACAAAAACCAAATATTGAAAACCAAAATCTTTTTAAAGCTTCGCAGCATCTATATAACGAGATAATGGTAAGGTATATCGTAGGATATACAAACTTAAGCACAGGCGATATCTATAAAACAGGCCTATCTAAACTACTCTCATATCCTGAATTTAAGGATCCTATAGTACTTGCTGAAGCTCTATCTATTTTTGAAAATAAAGAGCAGATGCATAAAATTCTAAATAGCGCTATTAAAAACGATGCGATAACATATTTCATTGCTGATGATTTAGAAGAATTTGGTCTTAAAATAAAAAACACAGCTTTAATTTGCATCCCATATTACATATCAAATATAGCAGTTGGAGCAATTGGTATATTGTGCCCATTAAGAGTAGATTACAGAAAGATTTTTTCTATTTTAAAAGTTTTTAGCAAATATTTATCAGATAATCTCACTAAAAATATCTATAAATTTAAGATAACTTTTAGAAAGACCTCTGATTATAAAAAAATTAATCAACACTCGATTCTTTTAGAAGACAAAAGCAAATAATTTAGGAGTTAAATAAATGTCAAAAAAAGATAAAAAAGATAAAAAAATAAAGTTTCAAGAAGAGATAGGAGAACTACAAAACAAATATCTACTTACTTTAGCTGAGCTTGAAAACACAAGAAAAAGAATGCAAAAAGAAAAAACGCAGTCTCTTTCGTTTGCTATTGAAAATACAATCGCAGAATTCCTCCCTTTGATTGATAATTTTGAAAACGCTCTAAATTTTGCAAATGACTCATCTGAAGAAGTAAAAAATTGGGCAACGGGGTTTCAGATGATATTATCGCAGTTAAAAGACATTTTACATAACCATGGAATAGTCCCCTATCATTCTGTCGGCAACAACTTTGATCCACACTACCATGATGCTGTAGAAATCGTTGAATCAAGTGAGCATGCGCCAGGTTCTGTTATAGAAGAGTTTGCTAAAGGTTATAAAAGTGCTACTAGAGTTATTCGCCCAGCTCGAGTGAAGGTTACAAAAAAAACCTTAGAAAAAAATCAATCTCAGATAGATAAAAATGAGAATATAAACGAAAGCACAGAGGAAGAAAATTGTTGTAATAAATCTGAAGATAAAGTGAGTTGCAATCATAAAGAAGATGAAAATGCAGATGACTATACAAACGATCAAGATACAGATCAAAAAAAATTAAGAGATGAAAATATAAAAATTAACAAATAAAAAAAAGGTATTACTATGAGCAAAAAAAGCAAAATAATAGGTATAGATTTAGGAACAACAAACTCTTGCGTTTCTATAATGGAGGGAGGCTCTTATAAAGTTATAGCAAACATAGAAGGAACAAGAACAACGCCTTCTATTATCTCTTATAAAGATAAAGAAAGGCTAGTTGGAGTTCCAGCTAAAAGACAAGCTGTTACAAATCCTGAAAAAACACTTTTTTCAACAAAGCGTTTTATTGGAAGAAAATTTGATGAAGTTAAAGATGAGATAAAAACCGTACCATACAAAGTTGTAAAAGATTCAAATGGAAACGTTGGTTTTGAAATCGACGGAAAAATTATAACCCCAGAAGAGGCAGCTGCTCAAATCTTAATAAAAATGAAAGAGACAGCAGAAAACTACCTTGGAGAAAAAGTTACAGAAGCTGTAATTACAGTTCCAGCTTACTTTAATGATTCTCAAAGACAATCCACGAAAGATGCCGGAAAAATAGCAGGATTAAATGTCAAAAGGATTATCCCTGAGCCAACAGCTGCAGCACTTGCATATGGACTAGATAAAAAACATGAACAAAAAATCGCTGTATATGATCTAGGTGGTGGTACATTCGATATTTCAATAATGGAGATCGGAGATGGCGTTTTTGAGGTATTATCTACAAATGGAGACACTCATTTAGGTGGTGATGATTTTGACAATATCCTTATAAAATGGATATTAGAAGAGTTTAAAAAAGATAGTGGTATTGATTTATCTAAAGACACAATGGCTCTTCAAAGGGTTAAAGATGCTGCTGAAAAAGCTAAAATCGAACTATCAGGAACTCAATCAACAGAAATCAACCAACCATTTATCACAATGGATGCTACAGGGCCTAAACACTTATCTTTAACACTAACAAGAGCAAAACTAGAGAGTTTATGTAATGATTTAATTGAGAGAACTAAAATTCCTTGTGAAAAAGCTCTAAAAGATGCAGGTCTATCAGCTAGTGAAATCAACACAGTTCTATTAATTGGTGGTATGACAAGAATGCCGGCTGTTAAAGATATGGTAAAAAATATCTTTGGAAAAGAGCCGGATCAAGGCATCAATCCAGATGAAGCAGTAGCTACCGGAGCTGCTATTCAAGGTGGTATATTAAGTGGAGATGTTAAAGATGTTCTATTATTAGATGTTGTGCCTTTAACTCTCGGTATTGAAACACTAGGTGGTGTTTTAACACCTTTAATTGAGAGAAACACAACAATACCAACTCAGAAAAAGCAAATCTTTTCTACAGCATCAGATAATCAACCGGCTGTTACAATAGTTGTTATCCAAGGAGAAAGACCTATGGCTAAAGACAACAAAGAAATTGGTAGATTTGATTTAACAGACATCCCTCCAGCTCAAAGAGGCACACCACAAATCGAGGTATGTTTTGATCTAAA
>JAAKFW010000183.1 GCA_011064905.1 Candidatus Anoxychlamydiales bacterium
TCAGCTAAAATGAGTGCTATAGATGAAAAAGTCACTTTAGAGTCTTTTAAAGGCTCAGATCCTGAAAATGGAAAAATTGAAGCAGAGGGTGTATTTTCTTTATCTCAAAAAAAGGATTTTCCATTCTTTTTTAAAACACAAATTGACAATCTCCTTTGTGTTGATTCAAATATGATAAGATCAAAAGCTACGGCAATAATTGAGATTTCTGGAGATAGAACATCATCTATAGCAAAAGGCAACGTTAAGGCAAATTATTTAGATATGACAATCCCCGATAAACTACCTATTGTTATTCCAGATCTAAAAGCTACATTTATCTCTCACCCATCTAAAAATCATGATAAATATATCACTATAAAACCTAAAATGTATCCTATACATTTAGATTTTGATTTAGATGTTACTAATCCGATTAAAATCCATGGACAAGGCTTGGATTCCACATGGATAGGCAACTTTAAAATAGGTGGCACTTACATGAGCTTTGAAACTATAGGAGATCTAAACCTACTCAAAGGAAGCTATGTTTTCGCCGGGAGACACTTTGATTTAACAAAAGGAAAAGTCTCCTTTACAGGAAAATCAAATGAGATGCCAATTTTAGATATTCAAGCGACGATAAATCAAAGAGGCGTAAAAATTATCGCAGATGTTAAAGGACCATTAGATACTCCAAAAATAACTTTTAGCTCTTCTCCTCCCCTTCCCTCTAGCTCAATTATGGCCCTTTTAATTTTTGGTCAGCAACTAAGTGAGCTTACTGAGTCTCAAACAATAGAGCTAGCATCTACTATGAGCTCAGAATTAGATGATTCATCACTCTCTAATTCTAACGCTCTCGGAAATCTTGGAATAGATAGGTTCAATATCATTAAACCCTCAGCTACCGATCCATCTTCCTCTGATCAGATGGCGGTGCAGTTTGGAAAATATCTGACAAAAGGTATTGTCGTCTCTCTTTCTCAAGGAGCAGAGCAAGGAAGTTCCAATATAATTATAGAGATAGATTTAAAGAAGGGATTTATCTTTCAAGCAGAAACCCAGCAACAAGAAGAGCAAGGGAAATTTAGTTTGAAATGGCGTCGTAATTATTAATAAATTGTAAATTAATAATTTCAATTTCATAAAAATCTATAATTCTAAACTACTGTTTCTTTATGTTTTATAAATAAACTTGGAAATAAAAAATAAAGTCCATAGCCAAAAATAGATATAAAGGTTATATTTAAACCCAGCAAAGCGAGAAAATATGTTAAGGAGGTAAAAGATGGCAGATGGTTCAATTCAAGTTGATTCAACACCAGTTGATCCAAATCCGGCATTAGCAATTCTTCAATTCAATGCAAAAGTGGATCAACATTTAGATAATAAAGTAAGAAATTTATTAGATAGAATGCATGTTATTTCTGAACAATATAATGACGCTCTAGCCCTAGCCAATGAATTCAATGTCAGATCAAATTTCGATAAAAAAGGTGTAAATTTCCTTGATTTCGAAAATTCAGAGTTTCAAGAGTTGATAGATCGTTTATTTGATGCGGGTATATTAGATGAAAAAAAATACAAATTTGAGACAAAAAATGATATTGAAATGTTCAAAGCAAGACTAGATGGCATTCAAAATCAATTAAAAAACAAAAACCAAGAACCTTTAATTTTAATTCAGCCTCTACTTAATTTAATAGAACAAATGAATAAAATTGCAAAAACATGCACAGATGATGATAAGAATCTAAAAGCTCATACTTTAACTCCACGTTAAGGAATTTTATGTTATTAGATAGAAAAAACATGATCGATGAAATAGAAGAAAAATACGAAGTGGCAAAAAATCTATTTGAAAATGGCATTTTCAAACATTCTAAAAAGATTTTTATTGAACTAGTTCTTGAGGATCCATTTAGATGGGAGTTTTGGTTTGCTATTGGCTCTATTTACGAAAAAGAAAAAAATTATACTCAAGCGATAATATCTTTAAATATGGCTAAGATATTAGATGCTAAAAATGCCGAAATATATTTTCAGTTAGCTGGAAATTATCTTTCAGCTAACAACAAAAAAAAGGCTTTTAATATGTTAGATATAGCTAAAAGTCTTAGTAAAGATAAAAATTTATTAGATAAAATACAAATTTTAAAAACCCAAAACAATTTGTAAAATTATGGGAAATTATCCAAAAGATCCAGCTATTGAAAGAGTAGGAGCATCTCCTGCATCTGATGAGAAAAGAAGAATAGAAAGATGGCAAGCTTTTTACTGTCCACCTATTGAAAAATCAGCAGATGTAACATATTCATTAGAACCCTCATTTCAAGTAAAAAAAGCAGCTCTTGCAAGTATAGAAAAAGCGCCTTCAAATGATACCGATCTTTTTTCTACTAAAACAGTTAAAAAATCTATCCTACCAAAACTAGAATCTAAATCCAAAGAGCCATATAAAACTCAAAAAAACAGAGCTCTTGGATATGAAATAGCTCAGGCAATAGGCAGAAATGAAACAATGCTTCAAGATATAAGCGAAACTTTAATTAACAACATATCTACTCAAAACCAAGCTATTTTAAAATTATCGAAAGAAGATGAAGAGCATTTAAATAAGCTTTTAAAAGAGCTCTCTAAAAAAGAAAATGTAGATATTGTAAAAAGTCTTTTAAATATTACCGTAGCGTCTGCTGCTATTGTGGTGGGAGGCTTGCTTCTAGCGCCGGAAGCTCTAGCAGCAGCAACAGCTACAGGAACAGCTTATTATGCTGGATATGGTATCATTTTAATAGGATCTGGAATAACTAATTTAATTGCAAACGAGCTTCTACCAAGAATTGGAGGCTATGAAAAAATAGCTAGTTTTTTCACAAAAGATGAGACTAAAAAACAAAATTTAGCAGATAACATTCAAACAGCAACGTCTATTACAAGCACAGTACTATCTGTTGCATCTGCGATTGCAAGCGGACCTATTATTGGCTCTGTACTTGGATGGGCTCAGGGACTAAAAATTGCAAATACAGCAACTAACTTAGCTACAGCAACAACTTCTTTTGTGAAACATAAAAATGACTATACTTATAAAAATTTACAATCTGAACAAACGAATATTGATGGAAAATTAAGTTTAGAAAGGTTTAAATTGGATAAAGACTATGCATCACTTCAATCAGCTGCAGATATAGAAGTTGCATTTAACAAGATAAGTTTTAATATTTTTCAGACTCTACAAAAAATGGCTGAGAATAATTTAAATTAAAGGAGG
>JAAKFW010000184.1 GCA_011064905.1 Candidatus Anoxychlamydiales bacterium
CAGATAATTTAGATGAATCAATTAAAGAAAAATTAATTCTAGAGGCTCAAAGAGCTAGAACTTTTGCTTATGCTCCTTATTCCGAGTTTCATGTAGGAGCTGCTATTTTAACAAAAGATGGAAATATATATAGCGCTGCTAATTTTGAAAATGCTGCTTACGGGAATTCTATTTGTGCAGAAAGATCGGCTATTGCAAAAGCTATATCTTCTGAGAATAGAGGAATGTCAATACAAAAAAACTCTGATATCGTAGCTATAGCTATAGTAATAAGAGGTGGAGGAGGATCTCCTTGTGGAAATTGCAGACAAGCTCTTTATGAATTTAATCCAGATATGTTAGTTATTATGTCAGATGTTGATTCAGAAAATATTATTGAAAAAACTCTATGTGAACTGCTTCCTATGGGATTTGGTCCAGCTAATTTAGATAAGGCTAATGTTTTAGAGTAATGTATTTTTTTTTAACAGTATTGAAAATTAAAATGATAAGCTTACCTGTAGCGTTTTCTTATTGTTCAGTTAAATATTTTAATGAAAAATAATTTAAAACTCTTCAACGATTTGAGAGATTGTTTTTTTAGCATCACCAAAAATCATAGAAGAGTTTTCTTTATAAAAGAGGGGATTGTCGATTCCAGCAAAACCGGATGCCATTGATCTTTTTAAAATAAATACATTTTTAGCTTTATCAACTTCAATAATTGGCATACCAAAAATAGGAGAGTCTTTGTCATCTCTAGCAGATGTATTTACAACGTCGTTTGCACCAATTACCATGCAAACATCTACAGTGTCTATTGTTCTATTGATATCATCCATCTCTACTAATTTATCATAAGAAACATCAGCTTCAGCTAAGAGAACGTTCATATGGCCTGGCATTCTCCCTGCTACTGGATGAATAGCAAATTTTACATCAGTTCCATTTTCTTCTAAAAGATCTGAGAGCTCTTTTACTACGTGTTGTGCATTAGCTACAGCGAGACCATATCCAGGAACTATCACAACAGACTGAGCTGCTTCTAATACAAAATAAGCATCTTTAGCTGATAGAGATTTAGCTTCTTTTTTTTCTCCTTCTTTAGCTTTGGCTTTTACAGCCCCAAAGCCACTAAATAAAACATTTGTAATAGATCTATTCATAGCTTTACACATAATAGTTGTTAAGATAATACCGCTAGCCCCAACGAGCGCTCCAGATACTATTAAAACATTGTTTTTTATAACAAAACCACTAGCGCAAGCTGCGAGACCTGAATAACTATTTAATAAAGATATGACAACTGGCATATCAGCTCCGCCAATTGGAATAACACTCAAAATTCCTAAGATCAAAGATCCAATAATGATATAGATCAAAAAATCATATGAAGTTGCTGGATATATTGAGAAAATTATACCGAGTACGATTATAGCAATTAAAACTATAGAATTTATGATCATTTGACCGGAATATAGAATCGGTTTAGATATGAACTTATATGTGAGTTTTGCATAAGCGATCATTGATCCAGTAAATGTTATTCCCCCAATTAATATAGATAAAAAGATGGTAGAAGCTGTAAAACCATCTACTTGAAAATTGTTATAAAAAATTGCCCAACCAACCAAGAGTGATGCAAGACCTCCCAAACCATTGAGAAGAGCTACCATCTGTGGCATCGATGTCATTAAAACTTTTTTAGCAGCAATTACACCTATTAAAGAACCGACTATGATGCCTACTATAATCCAAGTGTAGTCTATAATTTGCTTGCTGATAAGTGTTGCTAATATGGCGATTAACATTCCGATAGCTGAAATCAAATTTCCTTTTTGTGCGCTAGAAGGAGAGCCTAGTAGTTTTAAACCAAATACAAAAAAAATAGCAGATATAAGATAAGAAAAATTAATAGAAATATCTAAAATCATTTTTTTCCGCCTTTGTTATCTTTCGTTTTAAACATTTTAAGCATTCTGTTTGTAACTAAATAGCCCCCAACAACATTTACCATAGCAAAAGTAACAGCAAGAGTTCCTAGAATCGTTATTAAAAGCTTGTTAGTGGTCATTCCGCATGCAATTAAAGCTCCGACTATTGTTATTCCAGATATTGCGTTAGAGCCGCTCATAAGTGGAGTATGGAGCTGAGAGGGCACTTTTGATATCAGCTCAATTCCTAAAAATATTGATAGGATAAAAATAAAGGCTAAAAAAATTATAGTTTGTGGATCCATTGTTATTTTCCTTTAGTTAAGATAGGTGTTATTAATTTTTTTTCAAAGGTAAGAGTTGCTGTTTTTATAATTTCATCATTTAAATCAAATTTAAATTTTTTTGTATCTTTGTCATGAAAATGCTCTATTAGATTGTATAAGTTTGAAGAATATAAGGTAGATGCGTCTAAAGCAACTTCATTTGTGAGATTTGATGGCGCTAGAATTGTGACATTTCCCTTTTTTATTACTTTGTCTTTTTCGGAGCCTTCAACATTTCCTCCAGTTATAATTGCCATATCGATTATTAGCGTAGGGGTTTTTATATTTTTAATCATATCTTTAGTAATAATTACAGGGGCTTTTCTACCAAATACTTGAGCAGTGGTTATAACAATATCAGATGTCGAGATAGCTTTTTTCATAGCTTCTCTTTGCTGATTTAACTGCTCTTTTGTAAGTTCTTTTGCATATCCAGCTTTTGTGCTCTTAGTTTTCCCGATATCTGCTTTTACAAATTTTGCTCCAAGGGATTTTATCTGTTCCTCAGTTTCAGCTCTCGTATCAAATGCTTCAACGTTAGCTCCTAGCCTTCTAGCTGTAGCGATCGCTTGTAGGCCCGCGACTCCAGCTCCTATTATAAAAACTTTGGAAGGGGAGATAGTCCCGGCTGGTGTTGTCATCATCGGAAGAATTTTATTTAAATATTTAGCTCCGAAAATCACTGCAGAATAGCCCGCTAGATTTGCTTGAGAGCTTAGCGCATCCATTTTTTGAGCAAGTGTTGTTCTAACGATTAGATGCATAGAAAGAGCTGTAATATCTTTTTCTAAAAAAGTATCGATTAGATCCTTTTCAAAAAAGGGATCTAAAAAAGATATATAGATTGCTTTTGGTTTGAAAAGGTCTATGTCTTTTGGGGTTGGTTTATTAACTTTTATGATGATATCAGCGTCTTTTAATAACTCTTTTCTCTTTTTAATTTGAGCTCCAGCTTG
>JAAKFW010000185.1 GCA_011064905.1 Candidatus Anoxychlamydiales bacterium
TCTTTTATCTTCTAGAAGGCTTCCTCTTGATACTGATGAGCCAATATCTGATGCTTCAAGCAGGTATTTTGGTGTTTTTAGTGGGCTTATAGTCATAATCAAATCTCCAAAATATTATGAAATTAACATATTTTTATTGATGAGATACCATACTATGAAAATTATTAAATTCAAAGAAAAATAAAAAAAAAGAAACTGTAAAGAGATAATTTTAAACACGATAAGTTAATTAAAATAAAGGAAAGAAACTCAAAGCTTCTCCCCTTTATTAAAGCCTAAAAAAAGAAAAACTTATTAACTCCTGTGATCTATATGGTATTGATCAGCTGAAATACTATCTGCTACATTTTCAATCTCAACTTTAATATCGTTTGTTAACCACGTCTTAAATTTTGACATATCTTTATTTGCCTCTTTCTTTCCAAGATCAGCAAAAATCTTAACATTTTCTAATTTTAGAGTTTTATTAACCTCATTTCCATAACGTGTATAAACAGGAAACCATGTAAGTATGCTTTTCACAAAAGCATTTACCTTCTCATCTGTTAATTTCATAGGATGAGTTGTTTCTAATAATTGTTTTCTCTGCTCTTGAATACGGATATTTGCATGAGCTTTTTGCAATGAAATAGCTGCTGATGTTGTTGTAACTGACATAATTATAACCTCCTAATTGTAAAAAAATATAAAATAGTAATTCATTTCTTGATCAGCGAAGATACAAGGTATTAAATTATTTGAAAAGAATAAAAAATAAAAAATTAACCTTTGCAAAGGTTTTATTTTAATATATATAAGATTAATTACAACAAAAGGAGACTAATAATGTTAGTTTTAGCGTCTGCATCGCCTAGAAGAAAAGAGATTTTAAGTTACTTCTCAATAAAGTTCAAAACTGTAACTTCTCATTTTGATGAAAAAAAAATAAAATTTTTAAAAGACCCAAAATCATATGCAATTGAGATAGCAGAAAATAAAGCAAAAGCTCTAACGGATGAGCATTATAACGATATAGTTTTATCAGCTGATACTATTTGTTTTTCAAATAATAAAATTTACACAAAACCTGAAAACGAGAAAGATGCCTGTAGAATATTAAATGAGCTCTCGAACACATGGCATTCGGTTTTTACGGCAATATGCATAAAGCATAAAGATACAATATTTTCAAATATCGAAGAGACAAAAATACTCTTTCATGCCTTAACAGAGAGCCAAATAAAAAAGTACCATTCATCATTTTATTACTCAGATAAAGCAGCGGGATATGCTATACAAAAAGCGGGTAGCATAATAATTAAAAACATGATAGGTTGCTATTATAACGTGATGGGGATGCCGATTAATACCTTGAAAAACTCTCTTTTAAAAGTAGGAATAGATCTATGGGACTTTTTAAAACGTTGATAAAACTTTTCATAATTTTTAATATTTTTGTTGTTTCTTTAATTGCAGAGGAAACTGACAAGAGACATATTCTATATTTGATGCATTCAAATGAAATCGATAAAGCGCTTAATCAATATCAAAAAGCTTGGGAAAATGAGCCTTTAGATTTAGAGATCTTACAAAAGATGAGTTTGATACTTCTAAAAAATGGAGCTAATAGCTCTGATATAGAGACTCAAAAATTATCAATGTTTGGAGCGGGCCTTAGTGCATCTAACATATCTTTAGAGATTCTAGAAATAGGTTTAAAATCTTCAGATTTAGAAACGCAACTTTTATCGCTTCATTTCATATCACTTTTAAATGACAATAAGACAGATTTGCTTTTAACCAAAGCCATGAGATCTGATTTTTTACCAACTAGATTAGAAGCAGCTTATCATATGGCTCAAAGAAAACATCCCCATGCGATTGGACAAATCGAATCGCTTATGATGAAGCTTCCTGTTTTTTTAAAACCGTTTTTCCCTCATTTATTTGCTATGCTAGGAACTAACGGAGCAACAAAATTTTTACTTAGATTTTTAAACGATAGTAATTCTGATGTTAGATTAGAAACTGTTTTAAGTATTGCGAATTTAAATAGAGATGACCTTTTACAACATATCAGAAAAAAGCTTCCAAATTCAACAATTGGGGAGAAAGAAGCTATTTTTTATGCTTTTTATAAACTAAAAGACTCATCAACAATAAAAGATATTGAAAAACTATCAACTTCTAGCATTGAAAATGTAAAACTCTCATCTCTAAGAGCTCTATATCATTTAGGAAACAGCTCTAAAAAAACAGATATTGAAAAGTTAGCAAAAGAGGGCAACTTATTTGCTATCTCAATTTTAAAAGAAATTACAGGCTCTGAAAACACTCTAAAAACCCTTTTAAAATCTAAAAATAAATTAATTAAAGTTAATGCAGCTATTTCTCTACTCGGATTAAAGGATAGCTCTGGGTTAGACACTTTAAAGACTATTTTAATTACAGATAGCAAAGATACAGCTCTTCAACCATTTTTATCAATCGGTAGAACAATGATGTATTTTAAAATAGTACCATTAGCTATTTACCGGGTTAAAGATATAAAAAACGATCCATCTCTATCCATCAGAGAGGCTCTTTTAAAAGAGGCTTTAGAGTTAAATGAAGATGATTTTTTATCTTTAATAAAAGCTATCTATGACACGCCTCAAAGTGATTTAATACCTACAGCTACTGCTCTTTTGGAGAACCTAGCTTCTGAAAAAGCAATTGCATTTCTAAAAGACAAGGCTAAATTTTCAAATATTCCCCTTATTAGAGATTATGCAAATTTAGCTTTGTATAGATTAAAAGAAGAAGGCCCTTATGAAAGCTATATTGCTACTTGGATAAAAAGTCAAGATGAAGATCTTATAATTCAGTTAAATATAAACCCTGAGAAAAAATCTGAGAAAACTCAAAATATTTACTCCTTAACTAAAGAAGAATCTACAAGACTTTTATTAGATATGTTTATAGCTCTATCTTCCAAACAAGATGAGACTAGCTTAAAAATAATCGTTAGCGCTATTAAAAAAACAAATCCTAAAAATAGATATGCATTAGCTGGAATGTTAATTAGAGCAACTCAGTAATTTGTTTTTTATCCTTGGGAAAAAGAAGAGCTGTTTGGATTTATTTCCACTTTTTTTTCCATTTTTTATATTCAGAGAGTCGTAATCGATAACGGGCAATACTACCTTCATGAAGGCTTTGCAG
>JAAKFW010000186.1 GCA_011064905.1 Candidatus Anoxychlamydiales bacterium
CTGTATTTAACATGCTGGTGATCAAATATTTACGTTTTGAAAATTGGGAATTGTGAAAATTTTGGATATATTAATATTAAAAATTTGTTTATGACAAAAAGCGGAAAAACTCTAGTTAAAGGAACTTGTACTTTTAGGTCATAGATTATTTTTACATTGATAATTAAAATCAATATTTGATATAATTATTAGCAATAATAACAAAGTATTGTATTATTATAACAAAAAAAAAGAGATAATAATGACGTTAATAACTGCACCAAAATCAGGGGAATGTTTTCATAAATTAGCAATTACCCAAAAAGATCGTCTCGATAAATTTGGCTCTTCAGGAAAAATTAAAAAAATATTATTAGCAAAAGAGATTGTGCATTTTTTGTTTGATAAAACTGATCATTCATATCTTCCTGAATACAAAAAATTAGAACAATATCAGTTATCGTCAGCATCTAATGCAAGACAAAGTGTCATGGATAGTCTATGTGAAGTGAGTAAGAATGAAGAATTATCCACTGAAGTTCGAAAAGTGCTTTTGGAACTTAGTGAAAAATTAAACGATTCTCTTGATTTAGCTATAATTATTGATGGGTGGAGAAGTTCATTAGGTTCGATTATAGGGGTTTTATCTGGAAACTTAGCTCGTGTCATTTTTTTTAATAAAATTGAGGGTATTTTTTTACCAAAGGGTTTTTCTGAAAAAGACATTGAAATCTGCGCTAGTGAAATCTGCGATAGAATAAGAAAATTGAAAGAAGGAGATTATTATACTTTTGTAAGTGGAAGTAGATATCATGATATTCAAATTCTTATAAGAAAAAAGGAAGACGATAATTTTGAGATTGTTTTTTATAATACAGGGGAGGGAATGGGATCAGGTCAAGTTAGAAAAATATCAAATCTTTCCTTAGACAATTTAAGTGAAGCTTTTTTTAAAAAACTTATCTTGATAAAGCTTCAGTCTCTCAAAATGGATGATTTTCAAGATCAAATCTCAAAATCTTTAGGATCATCAGAAGAGATAGGCAGCGGATTATGGCAGAAAAAAAATACATGTGCTTATCTTTCGTTAGAATCCTTGGTATGGGATCAACTTCGCACAGCATTGGGCGCTGATGAGGCTAAGGAACAATATAAAATATTTATCGCACTCCGTAACGAATATGTAGTTAGAAAGACAGAAAGGGAGGCAACAGACGATGAAATATTGACTTTAGCTCAAAAAAAAATAGGATTTCAAGAGCGTTATATACTTTATGGAAGGGTAGAAGATATAGCATTAGCTGAAGAAACATTTATAAAAGAGATAGAAAAGTATGCATCTGTATCAGATGAAGTCATAGACAAAATCAAGACCGCTCGACCGATTGAAAAATTGAATATACTACATCACGAATTAGAGAGAGCTTTAAAAGAAAAAGGATTAACTCAAAGTGAAATAGGAAAAATTTTGAGAGATGAAAATGTTCCTGTCATTTTGCGTCCTTCATATTTGAAAGTAAAATCATATGTTGAGCAAATTCCTCGAATAGTTATGAGGCTAGAAGAACATTATAAAGCGACGCAAAGCCTGAGGGCAAGAAGTATCAAAGTAATTGCTGATCGATCAGCTTTTTTTGGAAAAATAATTTCTTTTTTACCTTCAAGAGATTTTTATTTATCTCTTTTTATGTCAAAAGTTTTGTCTGAAACTCAAATAGCTGCCTTAGTTAATGATTTGGACAAAATGACTTTATCAAAAGATCAAATTGATCATTTATATAATATGAGCCTTGAAGCTCCTAAAGATTCATTCTATAATGAACGTTTAAATTTTTCTATCTGCAAACAATTAATTAAGACGGGAGATTTTGATAAACTTACTTATATTTTGGATCGTATAGCTGATCATTCGCTTGGGATTATAATAAATATGTTGATATCTTTAAATGTAGAAATGGCAATAAAAGTTATTGAAAAATATGAACCTAAATTTTGGCATTATCAATGGTTTTCTTTTCTTACAGATTTATTGAAGAAGGATGAAGAAATAGCAAGAACATTTTTTGAAAAATATGAAGATAAAATTATATCAGCATTAGAAATAATGAGGGGAAGGACTATAGGAAAAGAAGAAAAAAAAGGAATTTTCGATCAAATAAAAAAAATGTAATAATTTTGTGGCAACCTTATAGAAAAGTCGATAGAGAAAAAACAAGATTATCAAAGAAAATATAGGAAATTTAAAAGCTCATAAATTATTCAGAGTTATATCTTTATCAATCTTGGATTATCTTGTTTTGTCTATTTCATAAGACTGTAAATCCCTCCTCTTCGGAGTACGTTGGTTCAAATCCAACCGCCCCCAATTTTTGAATTCAGAATGTTTGAAAAAAAATCTTTGCAAAAGTTACAAAATTTAGTTTTTATATTTTTTTGAAACTTTATATGAAAATTAAATGACTTTTCTACACAAGCAGTAATTTTTAATCGAAGATAATGCAAGAAATTGGATACAACGAGTGCTTTGATATTTAATTTAAACCCGAATCAATCTGCTCTATTTCTTTAACAGCTTTCAGAAAATGATGCTCTACAGGAGTAAGAGTATTTATAGTTAATTGATCCCTATGTTTTTTATATTCGTTCATAGCTTTTTCTATAGCCTTATCGTGGCTAATTTTTCCAGAATGAGAAAGAATGTCTTTTTCTGTCATTCGCAAAAAATCATCTAGTTTAAGAAGCCAATCTTTCATATGCATTAAAAAAGTTTTTCGATGTTTCTGTACTTGGATCATAATCAATGCTAGTAGCGTAAATATCAAGCGCCTTGCGCCAAAACACTTTTTCAGAGGAACGAATAGGAACAAAGTAGTTATGTCCTAATTTTCATAAGTTTAAATGTCCAAATAAAACTTTTAAATAAAGCCTTACTTAAAGATAGTTTTGGTATGTTGTTTAAAAGTTTTATCATTCCTAACATTATCAAACATTTTATCTTGTAAAATTTCGGTTAGGGTCTTTTTTTTAACATTTTCAAATAAAGAAGCAGTTTTAAGCCAGCCTGCTGAATATTTAGGATTGTTTAAAAAAGCGAAAGATTTTGAATTCAATAGAGCAATTTCATAAGAGGGATCAATCTGGTAAATCTCTTGAGAGTATTTTTCTATAAGGAGGTAGTTTTTTTCTACAAAAGCTAATTTG
>JAAKFW010000187.1 GCA_011064905.1 Candidatus Anoxychlamydiales bacterium
TCACCGAACTTTCAATTAAAACAAAGCTTCAATTGAAAGTTGCTTTTCTACAGAATCCAGAAAATTAACATTTTCTTTAACACCATATGGCGTAATCAATGTTATAAATAGCGCTTTTTTTGTTTTTGTACGTTCATAAAAAAGCGCCTTTTTTTTCATTAATTCTTTCGCATAAGTCTTAGTTACTACAAACTCTACATTGTAAAATTTAATTTCACATAAATTCATACAATTATCAGCTCGATCTATTACAAGATCTACTTCTATTTCTTTTTTACCATTAACTAGGGTTTTCCAATATCCAGATGTTGTAGAAACCCCTCCAATTTGAAGAGCATCTTTTATTTGAGAAATATGTTTCAGACATAAATTTTCAAAAGCAAATCCAGCCCATGAGCGCCAAGAAGGAGCAACTTGTCTTTTTATCCAATAATCCTTTTCAACACCTTGCAAAAGAATTCCTTTTTCAGGCTCAATCCAGTTAAGATAAAACAGACTATATTCATCATTTAAATAATACCTCATATTTCTAGACTTTTTTCCAATTTCCGACATTGTCATAATAAAGCCTGATTCTTCTAATTCTTGCAAAATCTCACTTGTTCTGCCGGTATTATTTAGCTTCGCTTCTTTTATCAATTCTAAACGTGATAATCCTCTTCTTTTTTTTGAAAGAGCTCGGACTATTTGCAAATGCGACTCTGCATTTTTAAAAAGCGAATGATAAAGTTTATAAAATTCTGTAAGCAGAGGCGATTGAGGCTTAAAACAAAGATCATGAATATTTTGAGTTGCTGATTTCCCTCCTTCCAAGTAAGAAAGATATTTAGGCACTCCTCCTGTAATCATATAAATTTCACAAATTTGTTTTTTTGTAAGTTCTATTCCATGAGCTAATAAATATTCTTCAGTTTCCGATAAATTAAAAGGAATCAAACGGATATGTGCACTTAAACGCCCATAGAGTCCCCCTGTATTATTAATCACATTACTAATCATCCATGATGCAGCTGATCCAGAGACAATAAGTAATACATTAGGCATCGTTGAAAAATGTCGATTCCACATATAATCAAGAGCAGGCAAAAAATCTGACTTTGAAGATGCCAGCCAAGGCAATTCATCAAAAAAAAGAATAACTTTTTGTTTTGGATCTATTTTTTTTATACTTGATTTTAGTCTATTTAAAGCCTCCTTCCAATCTTTGGGCGCATCAGAATCGGATTCATCTTTAAAAAGAGCACAAAATTCTGAGTGAAAATTTTGTAATTGATCAATATTTCGAACATTATAAGAACCTGTTATCTCAAAAAAAACTCCCTTATCTTTGAAAAATTCTCTTACTAAAAATGTTTTACCAACTCTCCTTCTTCCATATATTGCTAAAAATTCAGCTCTTTGAGAGCGATAAAATTTTTCAAGCATCTTCTTTTCTTCATTTCTTCCAATAATGTTATTTATTTTTTTATGCATAAAAACCCTAAATTTTTGAGATAATTCCTAAATATATCTCTTTTTATGACATTATCCCTAAAAATAATCAAGATAATTCTGGAAAATGTATCATTTTCCGGAATTAAGTCTAAAAATCCATTGAAATTCTCTTTTATTTTTCTAATGAGGCTAAAGATCAAGCAATTATTAGAATTTTTAAAATATTATTAGTTTTTAATATATACACTTAATTATTAAGAACTTAAAGTGACTTTTCACGAACTAAGATCAGAAAGCATGTAAAAACAAATCTTGACATTTCGTCTATTTAAAAATAAGTAGATTTTTGCTATAATATTTGTAAAAACAGAAGAATTAAAGACAATGACAAAACCACCACCTATATCATTTGTAAACCAGACAGGAATCAAACATAGAATCTTTGATTTTGTTGAAGATTACTTCTATCTAGGAGGAACAAAAGCCTTTGTTATCCAAAAAAATGAATTGAAAGGTAGCTATTTATATGAAATTAAAAACAATCCTCAAAACAACTTTAAAAAAATTATTTTAACTGCTTTAAAAATTGCAACGTGGATAACTCTTATTATCCCTTTTATCATGTATGTAGCAAAATTAGCCTTAAGAAAGACCAATCAATTTGAGTTGAAAAAAAGTTCAAAAATTGCAATTATCCCTCCTATGAGACCCGGAACCCTTCGAAAGAAAGAAGTTTTAGTTTTCGGAGATATCCATGGAGAGTTAGATGGTTTTAAAGAAAATCTTTTACACGCTAAAATAATTGATGAAAGAGGAAATTTTAATAAAGATTTCAAAGATATAGTAATTCAAATGGGAGATGTTGTAGATAGAGGACCAAAATCAAAAGAAGCATGGGCTTTTTTACAAAAGCTTCAAGAAGAAGCAAAACCAAATCAAGTTATTCGTCTGCTTGGAAATCATGAACTAATGCTACTTCAGAAAAACTATAGATTTGCGAATTATCTAGAGCCCGAAAAGTTAGCGAAAGAGATAAAAAAAGATATTTTAGCCGGAAAAGTTCAATTATCTTATTTTGATGGCATGCGTCTTTTTACACATGCTGGACTCCGCTCTTCTATTAAAGACACCTTAATATCTGAAATTAAAGAAAAGAAAAAAATTGAAAGCGTATCTACTCAAGATATCACAAATTACATGAATGAACTTTTAAAAGAGGCGGTTAAAAAAGAAAAATATGATCATCCTATCTTTCGGGTTTCAGAATCAAGAGGAGGAGCACATGAAATAGGAGGACCTCTTTGGGAAGATGTCTCTGATCTCATGAAATCAGTTCACGCAAGAGATATTCCTCAAGTTATCGCTCACAATCCACCACGTTATAAAGATGATCCTCCAATTAGACTTACAGCTTCTTTAAGACTCGCTAATGTAGATGCTGGACTTTGTGATGCATACGGTGGACAAAAAGCATATTTGAAAATTAAGAAAAACTCTGATTTAGAAGTCTTAGAAAAGATCGAAGGAATCTGGAAAAATAGAGTTTTAGAAGCTCGACGTTTAGCTTCTTAAAGCTACGTATTATTAATAAAAAAGAAGATTAGTTATGACAACTTTAACAACTCTAAAAGCAGCTCTAGATAAAAACTCTGCTGTTTTAGGAAAAGATTACGAATTATTAGGAAAACCATCCAGATTTGGCTACAAAACATATTTATCATATGAT
>JAAKFW010000188.1 GCA_011064905.1 Candidatus Anoxychlamydiales bacterium
AAAATTAAACCTCAAAGACTTATCAATCCTGAATTTGCTGATTTTGGATATTGATTAAGATAAGTATCTAAGATATAATCCTTTTTAAAATAAATAAGTTCACTTTTTTTATGAATAATTTAAAAAAATTTAAAAGTAGAGAAGTGTTTATATCCCATGTTGCAATTGGAGCTAATAATCCTATCCGCATACAATCCATGACAAACACAAAAACAGAAGATATAAAGGCAACCACGTCTCAAATTCTAGCCTTAGAAGAAGCTGGCTGCGAAATTGCAAGAGTTACTGTTCAAGGAAAAAAGCAAGCATACGCGTTAGAGGGTATAAAAAATGCACTTCTTAAGAAAAATTCAAAAATACCTCTTGTAGCAGACATTCATTTTTATCCCCCAGCTGCATATATAGCAGCCGATTTTGTAGATAAAATTAGAATAAACCCTGGAAATTTTGCAGAAAAAAGAGCTGTTTTTAAAGAAACTCTCTTAACTGAAACCCAATATCAAGATGAGCTTAAAAAAATTGAAGAAAAACTTGTTTTATTAATAGATAAGCTCAAAAAAAATAAAGTAGCTCTAAGAATAGGAGTAAACCATGGATCTTTATCTGATAGGATAATGACAAGATATGGTAATACCATAACGGGAATGGTTCTCTCTGCTATTGAGTATACTAACATTTTAAGAAAGCATGATTATCATAGCATTGTATTTTCTATGAAATGCTCATCATCATTTTTAACGATTGAAGCATACAGAGCGTTAGTAAATGAAATGTTAAAACTAGGTTGGGACTATCCTTTGCATCTAGGCGTAACAGAGGCAGGGGATAAAGACGATGGAATTATAAAATCATCTGTTGGCATTGGAGCTCTGCTATTAGATGGCATTGGAGATACTATAAGAGTCTCTTTAACTGAAAATCCTACAAAAGAGATTAAGCCTGCAAAGAGGTTGGTTAAGCTTTGCTCTAATAGATCAAAAGAACCATCTATTGAATTTATAAATAATTCAAATCCCATTAAAAGTTTTTTAAATAAAAAAACTCTTTTAGCTCTTAAAATAAATAAATCAGGTGAATTAGCTACTATAAGTAATGATAAACTCAATTTAATTGATATATTCTATGTAGAAAATTTTAAAACTTCTAAAGAAGATCTAGAACTTATAAAAAAACTAAAAAGCATTAAAAAAACAATAATATCAAAGTTAGATATAGAAGGTATAACAAAAACGTATTCCTTAGAGACGTATCCTAAAAATAGCGAAGCAAGATTTGCTTTGGAAATTACTCCAAAAGATGACTTTGAAAAACTTAAAAAATTAAATCCTCTTTTTATAGTTTTTAAATTGCTAAATTCAAACATTGAAAAAGCGAGAGAGTTTCGCTCTTTTATACAAGAAAATAATATAAACACCGATATAATTTTAGACCTTAAATATACGGGATCATTAGAAGATATTAAAATATTAGCATCATCTGAGATCGGTCTTATTTTATATGAAAAATTAGCAAATGGCATTCTTTTAGAAACGCAAGAAAACGCTAAAGAGACTAAATCTCAAATAGATATTTTAGAGCTCAGTTTAAACATTTTGCAAGCTTGCAATCTAAAAAAATATAAAACAGAATTTATTGCATGTCCAAGCTGTGGAAGAACACTTTTTAATATTCAAAAAGCTCTTAAAAAAATAAAAGAGAAAACATCCCATTTACCTGATCTAAAAATTGCTGTAATGGGTTGTATTGTAAATGGTCCAGGAGAAATGCAAGGCTCTGATTTTGGATATATAGGAGCAAATACAGGGAAAATAGATTTATACGTTAATCAAAAATGCGTTGAGAAAAATATCGATGAAAAAGATGCGGTAGATAAATTAATCTCACTTATAAAAAAACAAGGCAAGTGGAAAGAAAAAATAAATAGCTACTTTTGACATTTTTCACAAAAATGAGAAGTTCTTTGGTTTACTTTTATTTTTTTTATTATTGATAAGCAAATTGGACATGTTTTTTTTGTATGAACCAAAAGATGATTTTGATGTCTTCCAAAATCTTCGTTAATAGACGAAAAGTTTGATCTAGATTTACCAAGCGAAGTTCCTCTATTTTTAATAGCTTTTGAGATTACTTTTTTTATTGAAAGAAATAGATCTTTAGCATTTTTTTTAGTTATATTTTGCGAGATTTTCTCGGGGTGCATTTTTGCTAAAAAAAGAGCTTCATCAACATAAATATTACCAAGTCCTGCTATGAAATTTTGATCTAAAAGTAAAGTTTTAATATTTTTCTTTTTTAATTTTAATTTCTCATAAAAAGATTCAAAAATAAAGCTTTTTGATAAAATATCTGATCCTAATTTATCTAAACTTGATAGATCCTCTTTTAAATAAAGTTTACCAAATCTTCTAGGATCAAAATATACAAGCATTTTTTTGTTTGCAAAAACTAAAGCAAAATGCTCATGTTTTTGAAAAATATGATTTTGATTTTTTAAAAAAATATGACCTGTCATTCTTAGATGAATTATCAAATATTTATCTTTCAGATCAAATATCAAATACTTTCCAACTCTTTTGATATTTATAATTCTTGAATTTTTGATTCTTTGAGAAAAATCCTTCTTTGAGATATTTATCAAAGAAGGATTAAAGATTTTAACATCTACTATCTTTTGAGATAGAATTTTAGCTTCAAGCAAATCATTTTTGATTGTCTCAACTTCTGCTATCTCAGGCATAAAACACCTAAGTGTTTATGTGTCTTATAACTCATCAGGCGCTAATCCACGCCTTTCATATCTGAAGAGCCTCCTGAGGAAGACGATGTTGCGCTAGATGTTGAAGATGCTCTTGCAGCAGGTGTAGGATCAGTCGATGATGTTACGCTAGATGCTGAAGATGTACTTGCAGCAGGATCAGTCGATGATGTTACGCTAGATGCTGAAGATGTACTTGCAGCAGCTGGTGCAATCGGTTTTTTTTTAGTCCATTTAGAGCTTATATATTTCCATAAATCTCATAAAAACTTTCAAGAATTGCGTTTCCATATTTTTTTGGATTAAGAACTACAACTCTTGTAAATAAAGCAGTTGAAAATGCTATAACAATCGAACCAAATACTGGAAAAGATTGCGCTACAGAATAAAAAAGAA
>JAAKFW010000189.1 GCA_011064905.1 Candidatus Anoxychlamydiales bacterium
ATAAATTATAAACTATTATCCACAAAATAACAAAAGATTTAATCTTTGGAATAGATTAAATTAAACTTAAAAAATATCAATGAATTTGATACAATATATGCAAAGAATGAATAATAAACAAACAAATTTATATAAAATAATTTAAAATAGTTAAGTATTATGACAACATCAGTAAAAAACAGTGATAATAGATCCTTTTTTCAAAGAGGAACAGATCTACTAAGTGAAAAGGTCTATGGGCCTAAAAGGATTAGTCAATCAGAATTAATATCGAAACTAGAACCAAATACTGTAGAAAAAACTCTTTCCATAGAACAACTGCGAGAAAAAACAAATGAAGCTGTAAAAATATATATTCAAAGATCAACAACGTTTGCTGTAGGTAAATTTCTATACAAGTGGTGTAATGATGGTAAAGAAGATGTAGATGTAGACAGAAAATTATTATACATTGTTAGAGACCTTTCTAAATGTAATAGCCCTGGGTTCTTTAAAATTAGATCAGTGATGAACCGTTATTTTAAAAAGCTATCTTTTTTTAGAATGGCCTTTTTCTACTGCACTTTTATTAGTTGGGTTCCAAATTTATATATTAGAAAAACCGTATTTAAGATATTAAAAACTTCAAGAAAAGAACTTAAAAATGGTAAAAATCTACCCGATCTAGGATCTAGAGTTGTGAAAACTGCCAATAGTTATTTAGCGAATTATAACAATGCTGTAGATAGATTTAGAGATGATGAAACAAATCCTACTGGAGATAGAGATAAGTACCTTAAAGAACATTTACAACATCCAAAAATTTTAGGTTATGACTCTGTTGAAGTACTTAACTCAGAATTTGCAAAAGCCGCGTCAAAAGAAAAGATGAGACCAGATTTTAGTCCTCTTAGCGATATTGTAAAAAAAATACAGCTATTAGAATTCAAAATTTTAAACAAAGTTCCAAAAGTATTATTACTCCCTTTGCAAGCTGTAACCTTAATCATGGGTGCAATTCCCTACATTTTAGCTAAACTATTAGAAATCCCTCCAAATGTAATTATCAATATTTTTCATAAAAGAATGATCGAATCTTATGCTCCATCTATTTTAGAAGATACCCTAAAAGCCGTAAATAGGTCTGGATTTACTCACGCCATAAACTGCTTTTTGTGTAAAATCATAGATGATGCCTTTATAGAAATGAATAAAAGCCCATATGATAAAACAACTAAAGAAGTTCCAAGAGTCGTAGATAAAGCTTTAAGCGCTGATATTAAGAAATTCTCTGAACTCTTGTTTACTTTAATTACAAGAGAGTCATATCAAACAAAAGACGAGCTAAAGCGCATACAAAAAAATGGTCTTGATACAAAATCAGATTTAGTAAAATTTTTAAAACTATTTAAATCTGAATACATAGATAGAGTGTGGGTTAAATATTTCTTTGTTGATAAAGCTCTTCATCCAAACATTATTGAACTATTTAATTTCTTATTTGGGCAACCTGAAAAATTTGAAGAATATCTATGTAATTTAATAGAGCTTTTAAATGTAATTTATGACGATGAACCAGACACTACTACATCGGAAGGTTCTAAGCTTTTATCTGCACAACAGGCAAAGCAAACTACAAAAGAAAAGTTAGTTAACAAGCTTATTAAAAAAACAATTACCGATGGCACAGAAGATGGGATTCATGAAGTTTGCAAAGTGTTATCCAAAAATCAAAATAAGGATCTAATTTTAGCTTATAGAAAAGTTAAAGAGAAAACATTAGAAATGCTTCCAGGAATACAACTAGATGCTAGAAACCTGCTTATCTCTTGCAAAGAGCTACTTCAGTCTATCTCTCCATTAAACTCAAAAACTCCAGCTAAAGAAGATATAGAACTTGCTAAAAACGATCTTAAGAACCTTTTTATAGTAATAAAAAATGTTATACCAAAAGAAAATGGTCCTACACAAAGAGCAATGGAAAAACATTTAAGAAAGTTTAAAGAAAATGAAAAAATCTTATTAGATAGTCTAAATCAAGTAGATAATTTGCATGATGAAATTGAGCAATTAAAATCACTTTCTAAAGAACTCGAAAATCTTAAAAGCCTGTTTAATTCTAAATACATCAATATCAAAAAAATTAAAGAAAGTTTAGATGTTCTGAAAACTCTCAAGTTAGGCTCTAAATTTGATAAAATGATCGATGAATATAAATTTTTATCTGATCAATTTGAGAAAATACAAACTCATGAAAAGTATATCTCTACTATGCAAGAAGTTTTGAAAACCACTTTTTTCAAAAGCGGTTTGCTATTAGAACTTGCAAAAGCTCAAAAAGAGTATTTAAACTCGCCAAACTCCATTAGCAAAGAAAGAAGAGTAAAAGCTCTAAATGAAAAAATAATAAGATCTTTAAATCTCTTAACCCCAATTGCAGATGATTCAGATATTAGCGAGCTAAAAGATGTTATTAGAAAAATATATATCTGCCCAGATTCTAAAAAAATTACAACAGTTCATAATAAAGCAAAAGTATTATTTAAAAGAAAGCTATCTAAACACGCATCTTTATTAGAAGATGAAAAAGTTATGTTAAAAACTGACTGTTTTGAGAAATGTAAATCTACTATAAAAAAACATGAAAATGCATTTTCAAGACTATTTAAAGATAATCATCAAAGTATAATGCAAAATGCTCAGAACTTTTCTGATAGTCTTAAAGATCTAAAAGAGATAGTTAAAGATATCGATAAGAAAAAACAGCTAGGTTTAAATGGAATCACAATTATTCAATCTGCTATAGCTAGTGGATCTGCATTAGCATCTACAGCTGCGGCCTATTTATCTCATCCGTACTTGAGTGGAGCCCTTGCTACAACGGCAGTTATTTTTGGAGCTTCAATTAAATTGAGACCTTTTAGATGGACAGCTACCAATGCAGCTGTACCTCTTGCTGAAGATTCAGCTGAGAACGCACAAAACGTATTAATTAATTCCGTTTTCAATAAAGGCTTGGCTTATTCTTATATGAAAGATTTTATTAACTTTGCAAAAAAATCAAAAAAATAAATAGCGCCTTAAATTAAAAGGCGCTAAAAAATTACCATCTTTTTTCTTGATGACTAGTTCTATCTTCTCGGCCTCTGTAAC
>JAAKFW010000019.1 GCA_011064905.1 Candidatus Anoxychlamydiales bacterium
AAGAGTTGTCCAAAAAATGATTTATATCATTTTCAAATTGTCTATAGTAATAAACAGGGTTTGATATCATGTTATATTGTTTCTTTATTCGGCGATATTATTTATATTAATTTAATATAAAGCAACATTAAAATAATTAATTTGTAATGAAATAAAGAGTTTGTTTGCGGTTTCGCAACTATTCCGAAACTATTAAATATTTTGACACAAAAGTTTTTAAAAAATATAATGTAACCATTATAACAAAGGTATTTATATGGAAAATTTAAATAAAGATATGACTTTAAAAAATATTGTAACTGCAAATCCAGCAAGTTATAAAATTTTAGAAAAATATAAACTAGATTATTGCTGCGGAGGCAATAAAACTCTAAAAGATGCATGTTATGAAAAATCATTAGACATGGAGAAAATAATTTTAGAGATTAATGATTTAGAAAAAGATGAAGTTATTGTCGATGTAGATAATCTAACACTTTCAAAGCTAGTAGACCATATAGAATCTACTCACCATGTTTTTATGAAAAAAGAGATTCCAGATATTTTGGCTCTTTTAGACAAAGCCGTTAATAGACATAATACAGAGGATTTAAAAAATCTAAATGAGATTTTCAAAACGTTAGTAGAAGATATTACAGCTCACTTGGAAAAAGAAGAACAAATACTATTTCCAGCTGTAAGAGAATTAGAAGAGTTTGGTGAGATAAAAAGTATTGCTTGCTTTGATAAATCTACAAATCCATTAGCTAGCATTGCTAATCCTATAAATCAAATGGAAATGGAGCACGAAGCTGTTGGTAATCTATTAAAAAAGATCAATCAAATCATTGATAAAGATGATTTCAAGCAGTGTATGACACTAGAGCTTTTATATACTAAATTAAAAGGTTTAGAAGAAGATTTACATAGACACATTCATAAAGAAAACTATATTTTATTTCCGAAGGCTATTGAAAAAGAGGGTTGTCCTGACTGCTCTTGTAAATAATCTTGATCGTATAGAGTAATTTTCAATTTAAAAAGAAGCCTTGGTTTAAGCCGAGGTTTCTTTATCAAGAGATCTAAATTTTTTGAAACCTTCTTCCAAAAATAAATGAAATTAAAATAATTGGAAGCCAAAGTATTATGTATGGGGATTTTGCGGTGTTTTCTGCTAAAATTAAGGCTGAATCCATAATAGTGTGAAAGATAATAAACCCAAATAATGCGAAGGTAGAGATAAAAAATATTGATATGTTTTTTGAAAAGATAATGAGAGGAGGAAAGATAGCTAAAACAATTATCAAAGAAACAAATGGCATTGCAAGCTTATAATTTAGATAAGATAAGATTTCATTTTTCTCTTTTTGACAGATATTTTTAGAAGAGTTTAGCTTGAATAGATTAGTAATTGATCTATTCTCAAAGGGATCGAACATATTGGTGTTTTCATCTAGCGTAATGTCTTTAAATGTGTAGCTTTGATAAGATTCTATTTTTTCAAAGTTTTTATCTTTTCTAGTTAAGTGATCTACGTATTTACCAATAACTTCATTTGCATTAAAAGATAGATATTTTGCATGCCAAATATCTGATGAATTTTTTATAAAATAAGCATCGAAGAGTTTATTTTGAAGTTGATCATATTTTTGATAGACAAGCTTTGCGCCATCTTCTAAATAAATAACATTTGGTTGCATTTTTTTTGTATATTGGGTTTTTTTTAAATACTTCTCTTTAAAAGTATCTTTAAAGCTAAGTGATTTTGGGTAGAAATATTGAAAGTTTACAAATGAGATAATGGATATAAAAAGTGCTATGATAAAAAATGGACGTGATATTTTTTTTGCAGAAATCGCTGCCATTCTTAGAGCAGTGAGCTCATGATGGATATTCATATCAGATAAAACTTTTATAATAGCTAAAAGAAAGGTTAGAGCTAAAAATAAATTTAGCTGAATAAAAAAAAGATTGAAATAGTATTGTAGGATCAACGAAATAGAAGTTTTAGGGTGAGCAAATATTTTAGCGCCATGAACAGAAAAATCAATAACTATTACAATCAAAAAGATAGCAAAAAGAAAAAACAAGATTAATTTAAAGGTATTTAAAAAGATTTTTCTCTCCCAAATCTTAGATAGTATCATTGAGCTCCTTGCGATATTTTTCTAAGCTTAAGACTAGTTAAAATAACTACAATCACTTGGGGTAGGATATATACTAAGATGGAGAAGATAGGGTAGTGCTTCAGAGCTTTACCAAGGGTAAAGCTAAATAAAACTATAAGGGTTAAAATAGATGCCAAAATAATATTTTTTCTAGAAGAGACTCTTGTTATTGAGATAGCAAAGCTAGCTCCAATAAAAGTGAAACTAAAAGAAGAGAGAGCAAAGCAGCATCTTCTAGCTATTTCAATATATGCTCTTTCTTTTTTTTGTATATCATTTTTTTGTTTTGATTGAACGAGTAGCATTTTTATCGGCATGGAAGAGATATTCATATCCCACTGTTTTGCTTTTATAAATTGTGTTAAAACATCTGCTTTTGTTACCATGGTTTCTTGGTTTTCTATAATCAAGTTATCGTAGTTCATTTCTTTGTTTGAGTTGATATAAGAGATTAATGAAACGTTTTTCCCGATTAAATTATCTTTTTCAAGCTCTAGATTTTTTGCGCTCATCATGCAGAGTCTTTCATTTGATTTATTAGGTGATATTACTAAAAGATCTTGAGCTTGAAGATCGTTGTTTTTAGATGTGATTTCAACATATGAATCCTTAATATTAGACATTTTTTGTCTTCTTTGTAGTAGAACAATAGGATTTACAGAGGTGTTTTTATAAAAAAGCTCTTTGGATTTATATCTACATATTGGGGTAAGCTCAGAGGCTATATAAAAATTAAATAATGATAAAACTATTGCAAGGAGTAATAGGGGAGCTAATAACTCCTTTAAAGATATTCCAGCTGCTCTAAATGCTGTTATTTCATGCATGGTAGACATTTTTTGAAATAGTATAATCGATGATATCAAGCAAGAGATGGAAATAGCGATAGGTAGGATATGGGGTATTTGATATAAAACGAATAAGATCAAAGATGAAAAATCACTAGCGAGTGTTGCAAAGGTAGCGATCTGTTTTAGTCGTGTAATTAAAAGAATAGATATAAAAGATAAAATACATAAAAAAAACACTTTCAAATACTCTTTACAAAGGTATCTCCATAAAATAGGCATCTAGTCTTTTTTTCCTGTTTTCTTTATAATAATTCTCAAGTTTATAAGATTTTAATTTTAATTAGTATATCTATGGATCTTTTAAAAAATTTTAAAAAATTTTTAAGTGATAATTCAGATTTTAAAAAGCCAATTCTACTCGCTTACTCGGGGGGAGTGGATTCAACGTGTCTTTTGGATCTTTTATTGAAATGTAGAGATGAATACAAGATCGATCTACATGTAGCTCATGTAGATCATGGATGGAGAGAGGAGAGTTCTTCTCAAGCTTTAGAGATTGAAAAGAAGATGAAAGAGTTAAAGATTACTTTTCATCTAAAAAAGCTTAAATTAGATTCAAATAAAAATTTAGAAAATGAAAGTAGGAATCAAAGGCTTTTATTTTTTAAAACTCTTTTTAAAGAATATGAATATCAAGCTCTGATTACAGCGCATCAAAAAGATGATTTAGCTGAAACTGTTTTAAAAAGGTTTTTAGAGGGCGCTAACATCTTTTCTTTAACATCTATGCAAAAAGTATCCAAATTTGATGGTTTTACAATTTTCAGGCCTCTTTTAGATGAAACGAAAAAAGATATTGTAGCCTATCTAAATCGAAATGAAATTAAGTACTATATAGATAGTACAAATGAAAATACTAAGTTTTTAAGAGCTAAAATGAGAGTAGATATCTTTCCTTTTTTACAAAAACACTTTAACAAACAAATTTTAGATAATTTAGCTCAAATCTCTAGTTATAGTTCAGAGCTGAATAGTTACTTAGAATTAAAGATATCAAAAGTTTTTGAAAAAATGAAAATTAGCCCATTTGGACTATATATAGATTTAAATGGAATGGATCAAAGTTTGGAACTTAAATTTATTCTAAAAAAAATAGCAAGGCTAAAAGATCTAGATCTTTCTAGAGGCATTTTAGAGAAACTAGTTTTATGGCTTTTAGAAAAAAAACCAAATCTAAAATTAAATCTAAAAAATGGAAATATCTGTGTAGATCGAGGTTATTTATTTATTTTAAAAAATGATTATAAAACCTTGAATGGAAAGATTTTAGTTAAGGAAGGGAGCTTTGATTTTGGTAGTTGGCGTGTCAATGTCTCAAAAATCAATAATGATGGAAACAAAAATTATTTATCATCCAACTGGCAAAATCTTTTCTCAAACAATTTAACCATTCATCTTCCTGAAAACAAGTATTATATGAGCTATCCAGAAACTAACAAATATCTTAAAAAATTATGGGAAAATAATAAAGTAGCAGCATTTTTAAGAAGAGAGGTTCCGATTGTATGTAGTGAAAATAAAACAACTTATGATTTTTTATCAGGCAGAAAATTTAAATTAAAAGATAAAGAAATTCTTAAAATTGCAATTAAATTGAAATAAACTTTCAAAAATATAATAAGTTTGTTATATAAATGAAATTAGAGAAAGAGTTAGTGTTGTGCTAGTGTTGGGCTATAGATCTTTACAAAATAGCCTAAAAATGGTTTAATTTTAACTCTAAGGCATTAAAATTTAAGATAAAATTATAAGAGTTAATTATGAATGATAATAAAAATCAAAAAGAGCCAAAAAAAGGATTTCCTGGAGGCTTTTTACTATTTGTTGTAGCAGTAATATTAATAATTTTGAGTGTGCAAACCTTAACAAGCGACAAACTGGGTAAGGTATCTTTTTCACATCAACTAGAGCATTTAGTGAATCTAGATCTAATAAAGCCAGATAGTAGTAAAAAGATTGCTCAAAATGATAATCTTGTAACTTTTTCATCTAAATTTAGAGAAGCGACAACTAAAGATGGTGAAAATAGATTTAATTATTTAACTCTTTTAAATCAAAAACATGAATTCACCACTCAAGAAGATGAGATGACAGATGAGCTAAAAACTCAAAAGAAAAATGTTATAAAAGCAGCTGAAGTTTTTTTGTCTACCGCTGGAATCGATTTGTCTGAAGCAAGTTTTAATGTGATTAGCTCAGCTTATGATACTGAAAATCAACAAAACTCTATTATTATAAATAGCCTATCTCGAAAAAATACACCTAATTTAGCTGCTCTGAAAGAGCAATTTGTTTGGGTTAAACACAACCCTTCTATAGAAAATACATCTCAAATGCAAAAAGATTTTATAACTATCACAGATATATTTAGATCTCCGGTAGTTGGCATAGGATCAGAATCGATTAAACAAAGCTTAAAAAAAGTAGCTTCGAGTTTAGCTGCTATAGACTCAAAAACGCCGCTTAATCAAAGAATCTCTATTTTCAATACTACTTTAACAGAGTTAGGTGGGGTGGTTTCTCAAATTGCAATAAATCAAGATGGAACAAGACTTTTACAGTTAAGATCTGTTAGAGCATATTTAGAGACCCTTCAAAGATATGATACCCTTCAAAACCATGTTGAGAAAAACTCTGCGATGCTTACAAATGCAAGAGAAAAAGTAGCTGCAGATTTTTGGTTTTTCAATAATAAAGAGATCTCAACAAAAGCTTTAGAAAAACAAGATTCAGATACGTTTTCTCATTGGTACCAGGGCTCTAAAAAAGAGTGGGAAGGATTCGCTGCAAATCAAGGGCTTGCAATAAAAGCTGCTGAACAACCAAGAAATTTGGTATTAGAAAAACAATTCACATCTCAAGAACCGACTCCTAACTATTTCAATTACATCTTTACTTTTTTACCTATAATTATTGTCGTTCTGCTTTTATATTATCTATTCTCTCGTCAGATGAAAGGAGGGGGCTCTTCTGCTATGAATTTTGGAAAGTCTCCAGCTAGACTTTTAACTAAAGAAACAAATAAAGTAACTTTTAAAGATGTAGCAGGAGCTGAAGAAGCTAAAGAAGAGCTAGAAGAGATAGTGGACTTTTTAAGAGACCCTCAAAAATATACAACACTAGGCGCTAGAATTCCAAAAGGAGTTTTATTAGTAGGGCCTCCGGGAACTGGAAAAACTTTAGTTGCTAAAGCGGTTGCTGGTGAAGCTGACCGTCCCTTCTTCTCAATCTCAGGTTCTGATTTTGTGGAAATGTTCGTAGGGGTTGGCGCCTCAAGGGTCAGAGACCTCTTCGCTCAAGCTAAACAAAATTCGCCATGTATTATATTTATGGATGAGATCGATGCTGTTGGAAGACATAGAGGTTCAGGTATCGGTGGAGGACATGATGAAAGAGAACAAACTTTGAACCAACTACTAGTCGAAATGGATGGTTTTGATACTAAAGAGGGTGTTATTTTAATGGCAGCTACAAATAGACCGGACATTTTAGATAAAGCCCTACTTAGACCAGGTAGATTTGATAGAAGAGTTATGTTAGATCTTCCGGATGTTAAAGGAAGATATGAAATCTTGAAAGTTCATGCTAGAAAAATAAAAATTGACCCATCAGTTAATCTTATGAATATTGCTAAATCAACACCAGGATCTTCCGGCGCTGATTTAGAAAACATTTTAAATGAAGCAGCTCTATTAGCTGCTAGAAAAGCTAGAAAAGCTGTAACTTCTCAAGAAGCTATGGAAGCTTGTGATAAGGTGCGATTTGGAAAAGAAAGAAGAAGCTTAGAGATGGATGAAAAAGAGAAAAAAACAACAGCTTATCACGAATCAGGACATGCTGTAGTAGGCCTCGTTGTTAAACATTCAGATCCCGTTGAGAAAGTAACGATTATTCCAAGAGGGTTTTCTCTAGGAGCAACTCATTTCATGCCACAAAAAAATAGATTAAACTACTGGAAAAAAGAGGTAATAGATCAGTTAGCAATATGTATGGGAGGTAGAGTTTCAGAAGAGCTATTTTTGGGCGATATGACATCTGGCGCTCAACAAGATATATCTCAAGCTACAAAACTAGCTCGCGCTATGGTTTGTGAGTGGGGGATGAGTGATCTTGGTGTTGTAGCTTATGATGAGGGTAGTGGCAACAAATATTTAGCGTATCAACCCACCCAAGAAAGATCATATTCAGATGAGACAGCAAAACTCATTGATAAAGAGGTGAAAAATCTACTAGATGTAGCATATAAATCAGCTTATAAAATTGTAGAAGACAATAAAGATAAAGTTGAGCTTATGGCTAAATCCTTAATTAAGTTTGAAACACTCTATTCTGATGATGTTAAAGCTGTTATGGATGGTTCTTTTGATGAAGAGAAGAAAAGTGAAAAATTAAAAATTGCAGATGAACTACAAAAGAAAGCTCCACCTCCGCCTCCAATGGAAGATAAGCCAACGCCGAAAAATAATGGTCCGCGGCCACAGGAAGCTTAATTTTAAACGAAATGAGGCCGTCTAGATTGGGGATGATAGTAAGTGACATTAGCTTAACCTGTTTTTTTATTATTAATAAAATTATCTAATAATAACATTGTTTTTTTTATTTTATTTTAAAGTTTTTTTGGAAATATGTAAAATTACATATAGATTTGCAAGTTAAGTTCTTATGCGGATTTATTCTTATTTTTAGACTCAAAGTCGTCTTCGATAAAAGACCTGAGAAGAGCTTTCAAGCTTAGAATTGGGACTGTCCTCTTTTTCTCATAAATCTATCGCAGAAGTATAGAGACGCGTAAATAAGAAATTTTTTAGGTCTCAATACATTTATTTGCATTTATTAAATTTTAAGACCTCTAAACGGTTCATGATTTAATGTTTTAATTTCAGAATTCACAAGATTTTTAAAATTTTTATTGTTGATTAGAATACAGTAATATTGAAGCAGTTACAAAAGATATTATAGCCACACTAGCTAACATTGCATAACAGGTAGTTGTTCTCATATGCAATGCGACATGATGTTATCTTACCAATGGAACCTGGTAGAGATGAGAGTTGATTGTCGTGCAGAGTAAATCCTAATAAAATCAGAAAAACACGTATCCCATCGAGAATTTAAAAAAAACTTTAATAAATTTACGTAACACTCTTAAAAGGAGTGGCATATGTCGCTAGCCATTGCTGTAAGCCATTTAATGCCAGTGGTTTATTCGTTTAATAAGGTCTTGAAATTATATAATTAAAATGAGGAATAGATTTAAATTATAGTTGTAATTTTGTAAAATATAAATGTTATTAAATTAATAAAATATAATAAAAAAAAGGAAAATTATGAGCTCATCAATTAATAGAAACCCTTTTAAGATTACGGGTTTTGAAACAAATTATAGAAGATATGTTAAACCACCAACAGATACTAGATGTTTTAGTCCGGTAATAATAACTCCTGATGACAGAGCGGCAGATATAAAAAAACTCAGGGATATGGAGCATAAAAGATCTGAACAAAAGAAAACGTTTACTGAAGAAACACACTATGCTGCTCGTTTATTAGCACAAGCCAGATCTTATAATATTAGAGATTTACCTCAAATTCCTCTAAGAACTCTTGATGAATTTATTAGAAACTCAGAAGAGTTAATTAAATTTAACATTAATCTTGAAAAATTGATTGATGATTATGTGAATGCAAAAGAAACTAAAAAAATGAATAAAACCGAAGAAGTTACTGATGAGAATATGAAGCGTGCTCAAACCTTATTAAGAAAAGCAAAATTCTATAGAATTAAAGATATACCTGAAAAAGTTCCGAGAGATGGAGATCTAAAAAAGTTTATTAAAGATCTTAATAAAACTATACAAAAACATAAGGAAGAAAAAGAGGCAGAAGTATACCAACTCTTGATTGACATGAAAGCTACAAAAAAGGCTGATTCCAATGTTTTAAAATTCAATTGTATGAAGATAGCTCTGCCGTTGATTGCTATAACCGGCGCATCTTTATTGATGCTTAGAGGTAGCTCTATAACCTAAGGATGAGAAGATGAAGTTTCTAAATTTTAAAAGAGCCTGCTTTTCATCAGGCTCTTTTGAAAAAATGTCTCTTTAAAAATTATAAAAAATTAAATTATTCTTCAGTTTTTTTGCTAAGAAGAGCTTTATGAGATAGTCTAACTTTACCTCTATCATCAATATCTACCACTTTTACTTCTAAAGGATCTCCTTCTTTGAAAAGATCATAGATATTCTCGATTCTAGTATGTGATAGCTCAGATATGTGGCAAAGACCTTCTTGAGAGAAGACTTGAACAAAGAGTCCAAAAGGTTTTATTGAGGTAATTTTACCATGATAGGTTTTACCAATTTCAACTTCTGCTGTTAAAGAAGTTACAATCTCTTTTGCTCTTGCCATAGACTTTTCATCGTTAGATACTATACTAACAATTCCCTCATCCGAGATGTCCATCTCAACACCAGTCTCTTCTATAATAGCTCTGATCTGTTTACCCCCAGGTCCTATTACTGTGCCAATTTTACTTGGTTTGATTTGAATATTTATAATTCTAGGAGCATGAAGTGATAGTTTTTCATTAGATCGTGGGCATTTCTCTAACATTTTTTTGAGGATATGAATCCTTCCCTCTTTTGCTTGGTCTAAAGCTTTTTTCATGATTTCTTTAGTGATCCCTTCAACTTTGATGTCCATTTGAAAAGCTGTGATACCATTTTCATCACCAGTTATTTTGAAATCCATATCACCCAGGGCATCTTCTGTTCCCATGATGTCTGATAGAATAACAAATTTTTCTTCTTCTATAATTAGTCCCATAGCAATGCCAGATACAGGCCTTTTTATTGGAACTCCAGCATCCATTAAAGATAAACAGCCAGAACAAACTGATGCCATAGAAGATGAACCGTTAGATTCTGTGATGTTAGCTTCTAGTCTTATTATATATGGAAAATCTTTTTGATCTGGAAGTGTACTCATTAATGCTCTTTCAGCTAACTTTCCATGACCTATTTCTCTTCTTCCAGGAAATCCTACCCTTCCTACTTCTCCAACTGAAAATGGGGGAAAAAAGTAATGTAAGTAAAATCTATGGGCTCCATCTCCGTGAAGATCTTCATATCGCTCTGCCATGTTTTCTCCACCGAGTGTACATACAGCAATAGCTTGAGTCTCCCCTCTAGTGAAGACAGCGCTTCCATGAGTTCTTCCTAAAAATCCAATTTCAGAATCAATTTTTCTAATTTCATTAAACTCTCTACCGTCGATTCTCTTGTTTTCTTCTAAGATTTTTTTTCTCATAAGTGATGAGCTAATTTTTTTGAAAGCTGTGAAAACATCTCTTTTTGGATAGATAGGTTCTAATGTATCTAATTTATATGTTTCTATTAGCTTTGCATTTAGATCGTCAAAATCTGCTTCTCTTAGTTTTTTATCTTTAACTGAGAGTGCTGTAATAATTTGAGCTGATGTTTTCTCTGCAACATCATCTATAATTTTTTGATCTATTACATGAAGTCCTTTTCTGTTTTTCTCTTTTCCTATTTTCGCTGCCCAAGCAGAAATTTCTAAGCAGATTGTTTTAATGGCTTTATGGCCAACGTCAATAGCTTCTAAAATTTGCTCTTCAGTTAAAAAGTTTGAATATCCTTCGATCATTAAAATAGCATCATCTGTTCCAGATAAAATTAAATCAAGATCACTGTTTTTTGTCTCTTCAGCGGTTGGATTGATTATGTATTCGTTGTTTATATAACCAACTCTTACAGCTCCAACTGGCTTTTTTAAAGGAATATCAGAGATAGCGAGTGCTGCTGATGCTGCACATATCGCTAAAACATCTGGAAGATGAATTGAATCGTATGAATATACATATGATAAAATTTGCGTGTCTTTATAGTACCCATCTTCAAAAAGAGGACGAAATGATCTATCCGTTAAACGGCTTGTTAAGATCTCTTTTATTGTTGGCTTTCCTTGACGTTTAATAAATCCGCCGGGGGTTTTCCCAATTGATGAGAACTTTTCTTGATAATCCACTCTAAGTGGTAGAAAATCTATGTCATCTAGTGCTTTTTTACCTGAACAAACTGTAGATAAAATTGTAGTATCTCCAACATGCAAAAGTACTGCGCCATTTGCTTGTTTGGCGATGAGACCTGTTTCTAAAGTTATTTCTTTACCTTCTATCGTAAATGTGATCTTGCTTGGGTCCATGTAATTCTCCTATGTAAAAAGAAAAGATAAAAAAAGATTAAAAATCAGAAAGAAAATTTCAATTTACCAATTGAAGTTTTTTTTCTAATCTCTATTCTTTTCAAATCTTTTCTCTAATGTTAAAAAAATATGCCAGTAAAATTTTTACTGGCAAATGTGTAATATTTACTTTCTTAAATTTAGCTTAGCAATTAAAGATTGGTAACGCTTTGTATCAGTAGAATTTAAATAGTCAAGGAGCTTTCTTCTTTGTCCAACAAGCTTTAATAGAGCTAGTCTTGATCCATGGTCTTTAGGAGCTAATTTTAAGTGTTCTGAAAGCTCTGCTATTCTTTCAGTTAAAATAGCTATTTGAACGTCAGCAGATCCAGTATCTTTCTCATGTAGCTGAAATTTTTTTGTTATCTCTTCTTTGGTTCCTTTATCTAAAGACATGATGTCTCCTGCATTTTTGATTTTTAATTTATATATAGTTTAGCTGAAAAAGATTTACTAATCAAGTTTTTAACTATTTTGAAAAAATGATTGAAATGCTTTAAAAAAAGGATTTGAGGTGCTATAATCTTAAATAGATATAGTATGTAAACTTGAATATTTATTTTGTAAATAACCTAAAATTTTGAATATGGATAAAGATAAATTTTTTATGTTAGAAGCTCTTAAAGAAGCTAAAAAAGCTTTTGATATCGATGAAGTTCCAGTTGGTTGTGTATTAGTTCATGGTAATAGAATTATCGCAAGAGCTCATAATCAAGTCGAAAAATTAACGGATGCAACAGCTCACGGAGAGATGATATGTTTAACTTCAGGATCAGCTCATTTCAATGATTGGAGATTAAAAGATACAATTTTATATACTACACTTGAGCCTTGTATTATGTGCTCCGGAGCTATTATCAATGCTCGAGTAAAAAAAGTAGTTTGGGCAGCTAAAGATTTAAGGGTTGGAGCCAACGGTTCTTTTATAGATGTTTTTGAAAAAAAACATCCTATTCATGAAGTGGAGATTGAATCAGGGGTTTTAGAAGAGATATCATCTAATCTTTTGAGAGAGTTTTTTCAAAAAGCTAGAAAAAGTAAGTTAAATAAGTAGAAAATTCGTTATCAAAAAAAGCTCTCTTTTATCAAAACTATCTTATATAGTAATTTATAGATAAAGGTAAAATATAATGGATGTTGTTAGAGCCGCTAAAGAGATAATTCTAAAAGAGATTCCAAAAGTTATAGTTATATATGTGTTTGGTAGTTATGCAACTAAAACAGAAAATGAGAAAAGTGATTTAGATCTAGCGATTCTTTGTAACCAGGAAATTGATAAAAAAAACCTGTGGGATATTTCTCAAAAGATAGCTAGTGTTGCAAATACTGAAATTGATCTTATCGATTTACTAGATGCTTCGACTGTTTTTGCTTTTCAAATAATTAATGAAAGTAAGATAATTTATTGTTTAGATGAAAAGAAAAAAACTTTTTTTGAAAATAAAATAGATTCAATGTATTTGAGATTAAATGATACTAGAAAAGATATCATTGAAAATATAAAAAAAAGAAAAGGTGTTTATTAATGGATGATGTGATTTTAAATAAAATTGCTATAATAGAAAAATGTATTAATCGAATTAAAGAAGAATACATTGGAAGTGAAAAAGAGTTTGAATCAAATTTTACAAAACAAGATTCTATAATATTAAATTTACAAAGATCTTGCGAAGCTGCTGTTGATTTAGCTGCTCGGTTAATTCGCTTAAATAATCTAGGTGTACCTCAAAAGACAAGAGATGTTTTTGTTTTTTTAGAGGAAGGTAAAATAATATCTCAAGATTTATCTAAAAGACTTCAAAAAATGGTTGGATTTAGAAATATTGCTGTTCATGATTATAAATCTTTAAATCTAGCCATTGTCAAATCTATAATAGAAAAACAGCTTGGGGATTTTTTAGAATTTACCAAGTTAGTTTTAGAAAAATT
>JAAKFW010000190.1 GCA_011064905.1 Candidatus Anoxychlamydiales bacterium
AATAGATAATGCAAGTTTTTTTCTGTAATTTCGATCATTTTCTTCTTTTCTCTCCATAATTTATAAACTTAATATTTTTTTTTCATTATCTAATTCCTTTAAAATCTCTTCGAATCAAATAAGGCGCTCCCTCATGCTCTAAAACAGGCATTTGTGATCATATTTTAATCTTTTTAGCTAGATCTTCTCTGAAAATAGAATTTTTAAGAAAAAAAGTTATGAACAATTTTTTGGTCATGAATTTTGCAAGAGGCTCATATATATCAAATTTTGCTCCTAGAGCAAAAAACCTCATTCTAGCTTTCGCTTGAAACTGTCCATAAACATCTTCTAAATGATACTCAGGAAGAAGAGAGAAAAACTTTCTATATACGATACCAAGATTTTGATTGTCATCTTTAATATCAAAAGTAGTTGTTAAACTAAGCCATCTCTCTTTTATATAAAATTTCTCAGGAATATCATCAGCAAATAAAAAGTTAGATGAAATTATAAAAGTTAGTACAAAAAACAAATTTTTTTTCTTAAACATATCTTATTCTCAAATTTTAACTTTAGAGACGATATTTAAGCGGATGAAGAGACGATATTTAAGCGGATGAGAGAATATTTTGTCAAACTTTTCTAAAAAAAATAATAATTTGTTTTTGTTTTATTTATAAAAATTTATTGAAAAGAAATATTTTTTTCTGTTCACTGAGCTTAGAAGACAAAAAAATATTAAAAGGTCAGATCATGGCAAAAAAACAAAAATTTACAGCCTTTACTTTGTTTGTAGCTCTAATCGCTGCAATGGGTGGGCTTTTATTTGGATATAATACTTCAGCAATTTCTGGAGCAATTTTATTTTTAACGAAAGATTTTAATTTATCTACAATCGCCCAAGAAGTAATTATTAGTGTTATTTTAATAGGAGCTTTAGTCGGCGCCTGTTTTGGTGGAATTCTAACAGATAAAATTGGCAGAAAAACTACTCTTTTATTAACTTCTATTATTTTTTTAATAGGAATTTTTATTGTAATGACAGCAGATCATGTAACTGCTCTTGTAGTTGGAAGAATAATACTAGGGTTTGCTATTGGAATAGTATCACTTGCTGTTCCTCTATACATAGCTGAAATGTCAGATCCAGGACATAGAGGAGCTTTAGTATCTATAAATCAATTAGCAATAACTTTCGGTATTTTACTTGCATATGTAGTTGATTATTTTTATGCTCCAACAGGTGAGTGGAGATCGATGTTTGGTATCGCTTTAATTCCAGCTGTTTTACTTTTTGTTGGGCTTTTTTTCATACCAGAGACGCCATCTTATTTAGCATCGAAAGGACAAAAGAAAAAAGCTTTAAAAATACTTAAAAAAATCGAAGTAAACACATCAAAATCAGAAGTTGTAGTAGAAAAAAAATCATCTAAAAAAATGGGTTCATGGAAAAATCTTTTTAGTAAATCTTTAAGACCAGCTCTTATTGCCGGAATTGGAATTAGTATATTTCAGCAAATAACAGGAATCAATATTGTAATATATTATGCTCCTAAAATTTTTCAACTAGCAGGGATAGAGAGCGCAACATCAGCCATATTAGCTACTATGGGAGTTGGAGTGATAAACTTTTTAATGACAATTGTAGCTCTTTGGCTAATCGATATGGTTGGAAGAAAACCTCTTTTAATAGTAGGGCTCATTGGAATGAGTCTATCTTTAGGAGTTTTGGGAATAGGTTTTTTAGAAACTACAAGAGCAACAAGTGTAATTTCTATTGTAAGTTTAATGACCTACGTATCATTTTTTGCGATAAGTTTAGGTCCTGTTGCTTGGTTAATTATCTCAGAGATATATCCAATGGGAATAAGAGGAAGGGCTATGGGAATAGCAATTTTTGCAAACTGGACTTGTAATTATATTATATCTCTAACATTTTTAACTTTAGTAGATTTTTTAGGAAAATCAGGAACTTTTTGGTTATATGCTTTAATTGGTCTATTTGGACTTTGGTTTGTAATTAAAAAAATACCAGAAACTAAAGGAAAAGAATTCAAGGAGATTCAAAACTATTTTAAAAAGAAGGCAGCAAAAAATTAATATTTTTAATATTATATAAAACAAAAAAATGGAGACTTAATATGTCATATTCAAAAATTCAAGAGCTTTTGGGTAAAGATGCCAAAAATCTCTTAGATCATAAATCTAAAACGATATCCAAAGACAAACTCCATATTCCAGGTCCTGATTGGGTAGATAGAATCTTTTCTGAGTCTGATAGAAGTGTAAGAACACTTAGAAGTTTGCAGGCTCTATATTCTCACGGAAGATTAAAAGATACTGGCTACTTATCTATCTTACCTGTTGATCAAGGAATAGAACACTCAGCTGGAGCCTCTTTTGCTCCAAATCCGATCTATTTTGATCCAGAAAATATTGTTAAATTAGCTATTGAAGCTGGCTGCAACGCTGTTGCATCAACTTCTGGGATATTATCTATTGTAGCTAGAAAATATGCTCATAAAATTCCTTTTATTTTAAAATTTAATCACAATGAACTTTTATCTTATCCAACCACATACGATCAGATAAAATTCGCCTCAATCAAACAGGCTCATGAAATGGGTTGTGTTGCTGTCGGAGCAACTATCTATTTTGGTTCTAAAGAGAGTAATAGACAAATCGTAGAAGTTGCAAAAGCATTCGAGCATGCTCATGAACTTGGCATGGCAACTATTTTATGGTGCTATTTAAGGAATTCAGCTTTTAAGGTTGGGGATAAAGACTATCACGCTTCTGCAGATCTAACAGGTCAAGCAAATCACCTTGGCGTTACAATTCAAGCAGACATTATAAAACAAAAACTCCCAACTAACAATGGTGGTTATAAAGCTGTGAAATTTGGGAAATACTCAGATAAAATGTATACAGAACTTTCTTCTGATCATCCAATAGATCTTTGTAGATACCAAGTTATTAATAACTATATGGGTAGAATTGGCCTTATAAATTCTGGTGGAGCTTCTGGCGAAAATGATTTAGCACAAGCAACTGAGACTGCTGTAATAAATAAAAGAGCAGGAGGTATGGGTCTAATTTTGGGTAGAAAAGCTTTTCAAAGACCTGTAAAAGAAGGTGT
>JAAKFW010000191.1 GCA_011064905.1 Candidatus Anoxychlamydiales bacterium
TCAATAAAAGGATTAAGAAAACAGGCTGCATGGGATGAAGATATTTTAAAAGGAATTTTAGATATGGCAAGTTAAAATTTTAATGAGGTAGCCCTGGGGGATATGCTGGATTTGTTTTGGTAGCAGCTTTAGGGTTATATCTTTCTATAAGATTTAGATTCTTTCAAATCTTAAAGATCAAACTTATTGTAATGGAATTTTTCAATGCTTCTAAAAATATAGATAAAGATAGAGGCATTCACCCTATAAAGATATTTTTCAGCTCAGTTGGGGGAATGGTAGGTATTGGAAATGTTGTAGGAGTTATCACAGCTATTCAAATAGGGGGCCCAGGTGCTCTGTTTTGGGTATGGCTAGCTGCTCCATTTGGAGCTGTAATCAAATACTCAGAGATTTTTCTTGGAATGAAATATAGAATCACAAAAGGAGATAGTTTTGAAGGAGGGCCTATGTATTATCTAAAAGCAGCCCTAAAATCAAAAGTCTTTCCGATAATAGTAGCTATTTTACTTTGTATTTATGGCGTGGAGATCTATCAATTTAATGTAATTTGCGACTCTTTATCTGAGAATTTGCATTTTAATAAACTTTTTATAGTTTTTGTATTTTTAGCGTTTGTTTTATATGCATGTAGAGGCGGAATTAAAAGAGTTGCAAAAATCTGCACAGTACTGATGCCATTTTTTATGGTTTTTTATACAGGTATGTGTTTTTTTATTATCATAAAAAATTTCTCTCTTTTAAAAGAGGTTATATCTTTAGTTTTTAATAGTGCATTTACCGGCCATGCGGCAATTGGCGGCTTTGCCGGTTCTAGTTTAATTATCGCGATAAAACAAGGAATTTCTACAGCTGTATATTCTGGGGATATTGGAATTGGTTACGATTCAATAATAAATAGCCAATCCTCTAATAAAAATCCGGAGTCTCAAGCCTCTTTATCAATTCTAGGGATTTTTATAGATAATTTTATCTGTACCCTTAGCATACTAGTATTACTCATGAGCTCAATTTGGCAAATGGGAACTACTATTGAAGGATCAAAATTAATACAGTTAGCTTTTGCTAAATACTTTCCTTATATGAATGTATTTATGCCGATTTTCTTATTATTAACAGGGTATTCAACAATTATTGCTTACTTCGCAGTTGGTATAAAATGCGCTGAGTATTTAAATCCTAAAAAAGGAGAAAAAATATATTATATATATGCTATTTTTTCTTTGATTTTGTTTTCGTTTTTCTCTCAAAGAGTCCCTCTTTTAGTGATGTCACTATCTGGAGGAGCTTTAATTACTATTAATTTGATTGGGATATTTTTGCTTAGAGATAAAATATCAGCGCCATTTCAAGGAAAAAAAGCTACAAAAAAAATGTTAGTTGAATAAACGAAAAGATAAAATACTTGCATACCTAGTTTTAAGGAAGACCTAAAAAAGATTTCAGATTTGAAAAAAGGTAAAAAATATTTTTTTTTATAACAGATAAAGGACCTAAAGTTGTTCAGCCTCATATATTCAGATCATTTGTAAGAACAGGAATAAGATCTAATCTATCTAAAAAAGTAACGGCGCATACTTTAAGGGCAACTGTAATAACGGTTCTTTCTAATAGGGGTATTCAACTGAGCAGATAATGAAGGTATCGGGGCATGTTACTAGTGGGTGTGTCGTGCTATGACAAAACGCCTATTGAAAAGAATATTACGCAGGAAGTTGCTTTAATATAAGTATTTATAGAGAAAAACAAAAAGCTTTACATATATATCCCTATTTTGGTATATTTAGTATAAATTTAAGGATAAGTAAGTGAAACCTCTCAAATGGATAGGTTCTAGCAAAAAGGATCTTAGAAAATTCCCAAAGGATGTTAAACGTGCAATTGGTTTTGCTTTGGAAAGAGCTAGGGAAGGAAAGAAATACAACAATGCTAAAAAGCTTAAAGGAATCAAAGCTACTGAAATAATAGAAAGGGACAGAAGCGGGACTTATAGAGCAGTTTATACTACAGAAATAAAGAACATTGTGTATGTGTTACATGCTTTTCAGAAAAAATCCAAGACAGGGATTAAAACTCCAATACAAGAGGTTAACCTCATAAAACAAAGGTTAAAAGAAATAAAAAAATAAACACGCTAGGAAAAAAAATGGAACCACAAACAAAAAAACAAAAAAACAAAATAGAAAATAGTTCTGGCAATGTTTTCCAAGATCTAGGTTTACCTGATGCCGAAGGGTGTTTAGCTAAAGCCAAAATAGCTAGTCAAATTTATGATTTGATTAAAAAGAAAAAGTTATCACAGATTAAAGTAGCAAAACTTCTAAAAATAACTCAGCCTAAAGTTTCTTTTTTATTAAGCGGAAAGTTGAGGGGTTTTTCTCTTGAAAAACTGCTTCGATTTCTTAATATTTTAGGACAAGACGTGAAAATTTTAACCACACCTTCTAGATCAGGAACAGGGCATATAATTGTTAAGCCTAGCATTGCTGCTCTTGGAAGATAAGGCTTTTAGGCCAATTTTCAAATCCAATTTAATATAATGAATGCTCAAATTTACTTTTTCTTATAGTTTAATTTATTAAAAAATACTAGTTGTTATTCAAAATGAAACTGATATGTCTTTGTACAAAGTTGGCATTTACAATTGGACGAAAAAAAAATGGCCTTTAAGATGATGGATTAGTGTAAACTCTCCCCATAGAAATCAGCCCGCGCAAAATTAGAAAATGGAAAAAGAAGAAATGTCTGATATGATGATACTTGTTCTATCAAAAAAGTCGAAACCGTACCTTTCTGTTCAAATGGATCCGCGGTCCGTTTTCGTTCCGTTGGGCTTCAACCCCCTTCTAATAGCGAATCTTCTGAAAAAAAATCAGGAAACTATCTTGCTCCTTTTTTTCATTAATGCTTTGATACGATCTCTAGAGAAGATATAGAGACCAGCCAAATGGGCCTATTTTTATTGAACAAATAGCTCGCGCAATCCCGCTTCTTTAGGGGCGGGTCAAGCGAGCCAATTGACATTTTGGCGATATTTAGGAACAAAAACAAGGTGTATGAA
>JAAKFW010000192.1 GCA_011064905.1 Candidatus Anoxychlamydiales bacterium
GAAATTTCCTCATGTCAAAAGTATTTAAATATATCTTTTTTATTTTTTTTATATTATTTTTTTTAAATATTGCATTTGAAGTCCAAGAATTGATGTCAACCACCTCCCTTAAAGGGAGAGGCTTGATCCGTGAGGAACAAGGGAAACTGGTTGACCGGAGAACTAACTAGGGGAATTTAGAATAATGTTAGTAGCCGTTAAGACAACAAACCAATGAGTGTCCCCTCAGCTTGTTGCTCTTTGCTGAGTAAAGTTCAAAGACTTAGTGTTGCATAGGAAAAAACCTGTTTTAACCTTTCGAGAGGAGATCGGATTCAGTTAGTTACTCCAATAGTAACTGATACGCACTACTGGAGCCTAGATCTGGGATGTTTTTTTTTAACATCTAATTATCTAGGCGTTTTTTTAAAAATTTAAACTAGAGGGTCGGCATTTTCTTCCATCCCAAAAGGAATGGGTTTCCTTGCCGTCAATTAAATGAAAAAAAATACTTATCATGAAAATTCTCAAAGTAGTGAAAAACAAAAGATAAGATTTATCGTGAATCCAATATCTGGCACAAAAAATAAAAATTTCATATTAAAGATAATCCACAAGTATTTAGATAAGAAAAAATATGATTATGAAATTTGTTATACAAAAGCTAAAAAGCATGCAACAGAGCTAAGCTTAGATGCTGCTCACTTAAAATATGCAGCGGTTATAGCAATAGGCGGTGATGGCACAGTAAATGAGGTCGCAAAAGGTCTCATTGGCTCAAAAACCAAAATGGGGATAATTCCAACAGGATCTGGTAATGGACTCGCTCGGCATTTATATATTTCAAAAAATCCTATAAAAGCTGTAAATATCATCAATAACTTTAGATTTACCAAAATGGATACCATCAAAATAAATGATGATGTTTTTGTGTCTGTTGCAGGAATTGGATTTGATGCGCATATTGCTGCGAAATTTTCAAAAGTTAAAAAAAGAGGTTTTTTTTCTTATGCTAATTTAGTTTTAAAAGAATATTTCAGCTTTAAGCCAAAGACTTTTGAAATGATAGTAGATGGGAAAAAAGAGACAAAAAAAGCTCTTCTAATCAGTTTTGCAAATGGCTCGCAATATGGGAATAATATTCAAATAGCTCCTAATGCTAGAATTGATGATGGTAGTTTTGAAGTAGTTATTTTAAAAAACCCATCATTTTTCGATAGATTATCAACGCTTTTGAGACTAAGATATGGCACGATTGATAAATCAAAATATTTTGAATCTTTTAAATGTCGATCACTCAAAATTGATCAAAAAAACTTGGTAGCACACATTGATGGAGAGCCTAGAGTTTTTAAAGATGGAATTGAGATCAAACCATTTAAAAAGATAAGCGTTTTAGTGCCTAGTCCTTAAGATTTCATTAAAGAATTCCCAATTTTATATCGCCATAATAAACAGCTTTCGTTTTAGAATCAAAATAAAATATTGGAACATCATAATTTTTGACATCTTCATAGAATTTATCTTTTACTTGATCATCTGTATTTTCTTCAATTTTGCATTCCCAGCCTTTTAAACCTAGAGATAACTCTTTTTTAAAGTGCTCAAATGAAGCTAAAAGAGTGATAGAGTTTAATAATTCGGTTCCTATTAGCATGATACGAGATTTATAATTTAATAAATTTTGTCTGCAAAGTTTGATGGCTTCGCTATTGTTTTTTAGGCAGATAGCAATGTTTTTTTTAATTTGTCCATATTTTATATTATCAGAGGTTATTTTTTTATGACTTTCAGATAGTATGTTATGAGAGTCAGATATGTTTTTTTTATCGATCCAAATACAATTATTGCAATAATTCATGAATGTATAGCAAGGCATAGCTCCAAACAGCTCAGTTGAATAGATTTTTTTGTCTGTTGGAAGCATTGCAACTTCTAAATCAATAAAATGGGGCCATTTTTTACTTGTAATTATATTCTCAAAATGTAGATCAGCTAAACCAAGATTTTCTGCAACAGAATCTAATAAGTATAAGAGTTCTAAATAATTTTCTCCTTCAAGTTCTGTAAAAAGATTTTCATCTTTAATGTTTTCTAAATATTCACAATATCCATAGGAGCCCATATTGTATACTTTATAAGTTTGAAAAACTGGACTCATTTTTGAAAAAAGACTATCTTCTTGACCGCAAATTTTTTGTTCAGGAAGCATAGATCGAGCCTTGTATACTATTTTCTTTTTATTATTTAACTCTATTTTTAGGGGCATTTTACCTTTTTCATGCGTTTTATCTCCGATAATTTCAATATTTGTTATTTTAGCATTCTTTTTTATGTCAAAAAGTAATTGAAATTCTTTGTAATTAGAAAGATCTTGATAAAATCTTTTATCAAATTCATCTAGACGATCTTTAAAATTTTTACAAATATTTTTAATCGATTCAATTGTTAGATCAATAGATTTGTTGGATGCTAAGGTCATATAAATTCTATCTATTAAAAAATTTCGATTTTTTTCATTATTGCAATAAGAGGGAAGGTTTAGTAAATGCCAATTATTATTCACAAAATCTTTAAATAAAGTTTCGAGCTCTTCACCATACCTGACTTTTGCTGCCTGTATCATTTCAAGAGTTTTAGGAGAGTTAATTATATTTATTAGTTTATTTTCAAATAGAAAGTAATCTTTAACAATTTTAGTTTTTGAATCTAGAGTGTCACAAGTTATTTTTTTTTCTATATATGTAGATCTAAACAAAATTCCAGAGATTTTATCTACCAGGTTTTGAATTCCTGGAAATAAACAAGAATATATGTCTTGTTTATCATAAATTGGTTTTAAATAATTTAGGATGGGCAATGCAGCGTAAAAATAACTCATTTTATTAACCTCTTTTATTTATAATTTGTTTATATAAACATTAAGTTAATTAATATTAATTTATATTATATCATATATAATATTTAGTTTGTATGAAAATAATTTTATTATTGATTTAAGGCTTTGGTTATTAATTATTTACGATTAAAGCCTGCAGGTCATTTACGCTTCGTTATTTAAAGAAATATTTTTAAAT
>JAAKFW010000193.1 GCA_011064905.1 Candidatus Anoxychlamydiales bacterium
TCTTCATCTTCTTACAAAGAGGGTAGAAAAGACTATGGAATCTATTCTGCTGCAAAAGCAGCTGTAGTGAACTTTACTCAAAGCCTCGCTAAAGAAAATTCAACTCTTAAAATCAATGTCGTAGCTCCAGAGAGAACAAATACCCAAATGAGAAAAAAGTTTTTTCCAAATGAAGAGAAAAATCTATTATTAGACCCTAAAAAAGTTGCTACAAATATTATAAATATCTTGAAAGAAGATCTAACTGGTAATGTCCTAGAAATAAAAAAATGAGGCATAATGGGCTCGAACCATTGACCCTCTCCTTAAAAGGGAGATGCTCTACCAACTGAGCTAATGCCTCATGAGCTTTTGTAAAGCCCTATAATATAACTTGACCCCAAGGGGATTCGAACCCCTGTTACCAGGATGAAAACCTGATGTCCTAGGCCAGGCTAGACGATGGGGCCATATTGCATAAATATTAAACTAGCCTAATAATATTTACAAGATCTTTTATACTTCTAAAACTTCTTTTTCTTTTTCTTGAGATATACAATCAACATCTTTACAAAATCTATCAGTCATTTCTTGAATCATTTTCTCTTCTTTTTTCATTATATCTTCAGGTAAATCGCCATCCTGTTTTTGTTTTCTTACGCTCTCGTTGAACTTTCTTCTAATTTCTCTAATTCTTACTTTGGCATTCTCTGCTTTTTCTTTGCATTTTTTGCTCATCTCTTTTCTTATCTGCTCATCCATAGGAGGAATATTTATTCTAACAATATTGCCATCAACTGCTGGTTGGAGATTTAAGTTAGCAGCTTCTATTGATTTTGATATAGCATTAACATTATTCGCATCATAGGGAGTTATCAAAAGTTGTCTAGATTCTGGAACTGTAATATTAGCAAGGTCTCTCAGTCGCATTTTCGCACCATATACATCGATCTGTAAATTTTCAACTGCAGCAGGATTTGCTCTGGCCGTTCTGATATTTTTTAGATCTTCTTTAAAATAGTCTATTGCCTGAGTCATATCTATTTTTACTTGATTCTCAACGCTCATATTAACTCTCCTTTAGTAGAGTATGCTTAAAAAAAGGTTCTTTACGCAGTTTCACCAACTTTCCATCGCCAAAAACATGTAAGGTTCAAGTTAGAATTTATCTCTTTAGATCTATTTTTCACAACTTTTTCTACACTTGAAGATGAATCTTTAACATATTTTTGATTAAGAAGACATACACCTTCTGCAAAAGCTTTTATTTTCCCAATTAAAATTTTCTCTATTATATTTTCAGGTTTTCCCTTAATTTGAACTCTTGCTATCTCTTCTTCTTTTCTTTTCACAGCTTCTGGAATATCATCATCTTTTAAATACTCTGGAGCCTCAGCTGCTACATGCATTGCTAAATCTCTTGCAAATTCATCTTCTTTTTTTGAGCCTGAGATTTCAACAACAGTAACTATTTTTCCACCCATGTGAGAGTAGATACCGTAAGAAGAATCATCTTTTTTATGGATAATCTCTAATCTTGCTATCTGAATATTTTCTCCAATAGATTGAATAAGTAAATTTCTGTATTCCTCTATGGTAAGCGATGGATCGATCTCATAGCTTTCTTTTGAAAATTCTTCTACAGATGCTGGTTTAGTTTTTGCTATCTGCTTAGCTAAATTTTCTATGAATTTTTGAAATTTCCCATTTTTAGCAACAAAATCTGTTTCAGCATTAACCTCTAGAAGAGCAATCTCTTTATCTGTTTCAAAAACTGCTATAGTTCCTTCTTTTGTCTCTCTTCCCTCTTTTTTTACAGCAGAAGCGAGGCCCTTTTTTCTAAGGATATCAGCAGCTTTTTCAATGTCTCCATCAGCTTCTACTAAAGCATCTTTGCATTTGCCCATACCAACACCCGAACGATCTCTTAGTTGTTTTACACTTTGTGCTGTAATGTTAGACATATTTATACCTCCTTATCGGTCTCAGTATCTGAAACATCTATTTCAAGATCTTCATCAACTTTAGTTTTTAAAGTTGATTTTTTTTCACCTTTTTTAATAACTTTCATCTCTTTTTTCTTTTCAATGATTGCATTAGTTAGGGTTGTAAGTATCAACTTTACGCTTTTTAAAGCATCGTCATTGCAAGCAATAACATAATCTATAGGGTCTGGATTGCAATTAGTATCAACAAGCGCCATTACTGGAATATTTAACTTTTTAGCTTCAGCAACTGCAATATGTTCTTGATATGGATCAACAACGATTAAAAGGCCCGGAGGCTTTCTCATCGCGCGAATACCAGATAGGTTTTTATCCAATTTTTGCTGCTCTTTTGTAAGTTTTGATAGCTCTTTTTTTGTAAGGCCTTCTCCACCGGTAGAAATTCTTTTTTCAACTTTTTCTAAAGTTTTAATAGATTTTCTAATAGTTGTAAGATTCGTTAACATGCCTCCAAGCCAGCGTTCATTTACATAAAATTCATCAGCGTTTTCAGCGCATTCTCTAATAGTTACTTTAGCCTGTTTTTTTGTACCCACAAACATAATTGTCTTATGCTGAGTGACAACATCTCTAACGACTTCAAGAGAATTTCGGATTTGCTGCATAGTTTTAGCAAGATCGATTATATAAATACCGCTTCTTTCTTCGAAGATGAATCTTTTCATTTTAGGGTTCCATCTCATTTTTTGATGACCAAAATGAGCTCCTGCTGCTAATAAATCTTTTATTGTTATATCTAGTTCTTCTTTTTGTTTTGCCATAATTGCCTTTGTAAAATGATTTTTTTAAAGCGCCTGATCAGAATCGAACTGACATATGTAGCTTGGAAGGCTACTGTTCTACCATTGAACTACAGGCGCAACTTTAACTTAATTTAAAATTCTAAAATTTACATACTACATTTTTATACGAAATTTACTTTTTTTCCAAGTAAAATTATATTATGGTTATATATTAGTTAAAAGAAAAAACAATTTAAATT
>JAAKFW010000194.1 GCA_011064905.1 Candidatus Anoxychlamydiales bacterium
ATAAATTTAGCTACAGTAAAGCTTTTATATAACGGATCTGGATCAAACTTTCTCTTTTCCGCTCGGCGTCTTCTCATGTTTTTTTCCTATTTTTTAAAAATTTTATTTTCACTCGGCTAAGTTGCCAACCACTTAAGGCTTAAATAGCAATAGATGCTATCTAAAGTTACTTAGGCTTTTTAGCCCCATATTTAGATCGACTTTGTTTACGATCTTTTACAGCTGCAGTATCTAAAGTGCCTCTAACTATATGGTATCTAACTCCAGGTAAATCTTTCACTCTTCCACCACGAACAAGTACAATAGAGTGTTCTTGTAGATTGTGTCCTTCTCCTGGAATATAAGCAATTATCTCTTGTCCATTCGATAATCTAACCCAAGCAACTTTTCTTAAAGCTGAGTTCGGTTTTTTAGGTGTTTTAGTTTTCACTTGCAAGCAAACGCCTCTTTTTTGAGGGCATTTATTTAAAGCAGGTGACTTTTTTCTCTTCGTCAGTTTTTTTCTCTTTTTTCGTATCAACTGATTGATTGTCGGCATATATTCTCCCAAAAGTAGTTATTTACAATCGTTTAGGGTTAAAATATAACCTAAATGGTTAATTTTTGCCAAAAAAAAATATATTTCCTTAATTTTTCTCCAAAGACGTTAAATATTAAAATTTTAACGATAGTTAATAGCTGTATTATTATTCAAATTAATTATAATTAAAAATTAAAATTGCATAATTAAATTAAATAATAATATAATTAGGCTTGGGGGAGAGGAATATAGAGCGAAGCTGACGACGCTAAGTTTGGAATTATATTCGGTCTTTTATAAACCTTCCCCCAACTTTTTAATAAAAACGATACAAAAAATGAAAAAATTTTTCTTAATAATATTATTATTACCTTTTTGTGTCTTTTCAAAGCCGCTTCATTTAAGTGAAATTAACAAAGTCATGGAACAAATCTTTGATTATCATGTTGAATTTAAAGAATATAACTCGTTGATTATCGCAAGATCCTTTAACTTATATATAGATCAGTTCGATCCTTTGAAAATCTATCTTATTGAAGAAGAAATTGAGCCATATATAAATATGGATGAAAGTAATGTTAATTTGGTGCTTCAAAGAGTTAAAAATGGAGATTTTTCTGATTATATCGAGTTAAATCAAATTTTTCAAAAATCAATTATTAGAGCTAGAAATCTTAGAAAAGAGCTAACGAAACCGCTTATTTTAAATGATATAAGTATGAAAAAAGCAACAAGTGGTACTAGCTCCTATGCTAAATCTTTTAATGAACTTGTTGATAGACAAAAAAGCAGTTTAATAAATTTTTATTTTAATCAAAAAAAACGATCGAAAATAGATACTCAAAATAAGAAACAAAAGGTTTTTGCCCTATTAGAAAGAAAGCTATTTAGAAACGAAGCTCTTTATTTAGAGAAGGTTAACGATAACGTAACTTCTCAAAATATTTTAAAGTCTCTCACTAGGAGCTTAGATGCTCATAGTTATTTTTTTACAGAAGATGAAGCGGATCAAATGAGACTCTCTTTAGAAAAAGAGTTTCAAGGTGTTGGAATTGTTCTAACAGAGAGTATTGACGGTGTTATAGTTACAAATTTAATAAATAATAGCCCAGCTCAAAAATCTGAGATTATAAAAGTAAATGATATCTTAACTGAAATTAATGGAAAATCTGTTGAATATGTGAGTTTTGATAAAGTAATGAAGAAAATGAAATCTAAAGATAGTTCAGAAATTTTACTCGGGTTCAAAAGAGTTTTAGATGATGGTTCGATCTCTTTTTGGAAAGTGAAACTAGAAAGAGAACCAATATCTATGGATGATCAAAGACTTAGCTACACATTAGAGCCTTTTTTAAATGGAGTTATTGCTAAATTAGATTTAACATCATTTTATGAGAATTCAAATGGAATAACATCTGAAAAAGATATTAAAAAAGCTCTTAGAGCAATTAAAAAAGAGAATAATTTACTTGGTATCATTCTAGATTTAAGAGAAAATGCCGGTGGATTTTTGTCTCAAGCTATTAAAGTTACTGCTCTTTTTATTAAAAATGGTGTTGTTGTCATCTCAAAAAATTCTCAAGATGAGATGAGATATTTAAGAAATATAGAAGGCGAAGCCTTTTATAATGGACCTTTAGTTGTCTTAACATCAAAACTCTCTGCTTCTGCATCAGAGATTGTAGCTGCATCACTTCAAGATTATGGTGTTGCTCTAATCGTTGGTGATGAAACAACTTTTGGAAAAGGATCTATTCAATATCAAACAATTACTGATAAATCAGCTGATTACTTCTTTAAGGTAACTGTAGGAAAGTACTATACAGTATCTGGTAAAACTACTCAAATAGATGGTGTTCAAGCAGATATTGTAGTTCCTTCAGAGTATTCGCCTTTTAAAATTGGAGAGAGGTATCTAAAATACCCTCTAAAATCTGACACAGTAAAACCTGCATATAAAGATAGATTAACAGATGTAAATGGTAAAATAAAATTATGGTTTAGACATAACTATCTTCCAAACTTACAAAAAAAAGTAACTTTTTGGCAGAAAATGCTGCCAAATCTTAGAAAAAACTCTCAAATAAGGGTTTCAAAAGACCCGATATTTCAAAGCTTTTTAAAAAAACAGGATCAAATTAAATTAAAAATTAAAGGCGAAGATATTCAGATCTCAGCTGATGATTTTTCAAATGTAGATCTGCAAATGACAGAAGCTTCATACATCATCAAAGATATGATTATTATAGAGTCAGACTTAAGGAAAGCTTCAGGTCTTTAAAAAATATCGTTTTCATAAATCTTAAAATCTTCTATTATAGTGTCTTTATCTACCGGCCAGATAGCTCAGTTGGTAGAGCAAAGGACTGAAAATCCTTGTGTCCCCGGTTCAATTCCGGGTCTGGCCAT
>JAAKFW010000195.1 GCA_011064905.1 Candidatus Anoxychlamydiales bacterium
TACGCACTACTGGCACCGGGACCAGGGATGTTTTTTATTAGCATCCATTTTCCCGGTAAGTTTTTGAATTTTAAACAAACGCTTCCTCCCGGAACTAAAGCACCGGATTTCCGCGTTGGAGAAGAGTGATGAAAGAAAAAATTCATGAGTTTACGGGTAAACACCTTATGGTAAATTATATGAACTGCGATAAACAAGCTCTGAGTAATTTTGAAAAGTTAGAAGAAATTATAAAAAAAGCTTGCACAGCTTCAAAAGCAACCGTTTTAAATGCAATAAAACATCTTTTTCCTGTTAAAGATTCTGATATTATTGGCATGTCTATGGTTTTAATTCTATCAGAGTCTCACGCCTCTATTCATACATACCCTGAGTTTAACTCATGTTTTGTAGATTTTTTTACTTGTGGAACAGAATGTTTACCTGAAGAGTTTGATAAAACTATGCGTGAATATTTGAAACCTAAAGAAGTAAAAGCAAAGCTTTTTTTAAGAGATAGTAGCATTATTAAAGATCATGTTTTTAATGCAAATATAAGCTCTTAGAAAAAAAGGATTCCAAATAGTTAAAAATTTTAAATTGTATTAACTTTCCCAAAGAGCGTCTACAGGTATAAAAATAAATTTTTATTAACCATCAGATGGCTGATTTCTGACCACTCAATGCTCGATTTTTCAATTTACTAAAACGAACAAAGCCCTATTCCCAATCTAAAAATAGGTCCTTTCTCTAAAGCAAACCCTGGAATATAACCATCTGTTTTATAACCGATTTCAGTAAATATCGAAATATTAGATTTTTTTGAGAATTTTCTATCATAGACAATATTTGCAGATACCCCATATATCATTTCATTTAGCTCGCAGGGAGTATATCCTACTTGAATGCTTTCAAAGATAGTCATAGCCTCTTTTGAATATATCTTTGGCTGATGAAATAGATCTGCTCTAAATCCTATTGTATTTAAATTAAATTCATAAAGTTTTGGATACTCAAGGCCTACTCCCCAAAAGGTATTATTGCTATGATTTCCAAATCTTACATATGAATAGATTGCTCTATTTTTATATGAGAGAAAATTTTCTAAAAAACATTCCGGGCCATAGGGCGCTAAACCAAGTCTTAAGTTTGGTAAAAATTTCACGCCTTTAATATCTATCATTGGAATTTTTATATCTTTGCCAGTAAAAATATAATAAAAAAAAGATCCTATTGAATAGTACATCATGGGATCTAAAAAGTTAACTATGGCAGCTTCTTTTAAATATGAGCAAGTTATCTCATCTTCATAATATGTATTGTTTAACCAATAAATATAGCTTTTAATATCATGGCCGGTATCTGCAAATAAAAAAGAGTCTTCCATCGATAATACATAGTTTGTTAAATCCAAATGCGATTGCAGATATAAAGAAGCTTTTCTTGCATCTAATTTTAATGACTCCATCCATTTCATTTTTAATCTATTTGCTAAGATAGCGCTCGCTTCAACTCCAGCTAAGCTAATTGCTATTTCCTGAAATGATGTTAAATCTGAATTAAAACTATACCTTGTACCACCACCACCACCACCATAAGGAGGAGGCATGTCTATTTGATAACCTTTTACTTTAGCCCTACTAGATCCAATATCTCTTATCCTATATCCATGACCAAAAACTTCATGTTGAACCACCATTTCAGCTCTAGAGAGCGGCCCCCAAACAAATCCAAGCTCTAAAATTCTTAAAATCGCATAGATAGCTTTTTTTTCTTGTTTATGAGGGATTACATAGCTAAAAGCTTTTTCTAAAGACTCATGAAGGGTTAAAAGATTTTGAGCGCCAGAATAGGGAGAGAAATCTATATCTCCCATTATTTGATAGCTCTCTTTATCTTTTTGAGGTTCTATATTTTCAGAGTTTTTGCTATCATCTGGTTTTTCATTTTTTTCTTCAGCTTGCAAATTTGCAAATAAAAATATAAATAATAAGATTAATTGTTTTTTCATGAAAATTCAATAAAGCATCAGTAATTAAAGTGAATTATTTTACTTTTAAAAGAAAAAAACCTCAATAAGAAATTAATTATCTATGAAAAAAACAATTTAATAAAAAATTCGCACCGGAAGGGACTCGAACCCCTAACCCCTTGGTTCGAAGCCAAGTGCTCTATCCATTGAGCTACCGGTGCTAATGCTATTGAAAATACCTGAATTTTTCGATAAAGTCTACTTTGATTTTTTGATTAAATAGACTACATTTAAAAAAAGAGATTTTTTTTATCTATTAAATTTTATGCTAATAAAAACAAAAGGGGTAACCCTAAAATCTACACCTTTTCAAGATCGATCTAAAATCTTGCAGGTTTTGACAGATGATTTAGGGATAATCTCTATTATAGTTAAATCGCTTTCAAAAAAAAATTTAAATATGATCTCTTTTTGCTCTCCTTTTACAATCTCAGAGCTTGTTTTAAAAAAAAACAGATCAGATATTTACTCTTTAAGAGATTTAAATTTAATCGATTCTAATATGCATCTTAGAAAAAATCTAAAATATTTAACTGCTGCATCTTTCATGATAAAAGCTATCTTAGATAGCCATATCTTCCAAAAAAAAGATTTTAATATTTTTTTACTTTTGAAAAGTTATTTAAAAAAAATTAGTATAAATCCAGATGCTATACATCTTAGTTTTTTATTAAAACTTTTATCCAATGAAGGATTTTTACATCTAAAAACAAAATGCTCTAATTGTGAAAAAGATGCTATATCTTTATTAAATGGAGAGAGTCTTTGTTTAGAGCATTCCAATAATTTTTCAATAAAATTTGAATTAGAGGATTTTAAAAAGATCTTCGTTCTTTGTTTTTCAAAATCTTTTGCTCTTTTAAAAGATATTGAAATATCTAAAAA
>JAAKFW010000196.1 GCA_011064905.1 Candidatus Anoxychlamydiales bacterium
TTTTTATTTATTCCAGCTATCATGGCTTTTATAACAGCTTTGATAGGAATAATTTTTAAAGAGTATTTCTCTATCCTGCCGCTTTTGATAATAGGCTCAGTCAATTTTATAATAGCATATCTATTGTATAGGTTTTGTTTTGAGCCTAAAAATAATCATCTTTGGGATTCAATGATATCGGTTGCTCTTAGTTGGTTATTTTGTCCAATGTTTGGAGCTTTAGCTTATATTTTTGTATCTATTGCCTCGATGAGTGTAACTACATCAGATACAGCTCTAATTTTAGCAAAACCAATTAATGCTATTTTCGAAGCATTTTCAGGTTTTACAAGTTCAGGACTTACAATGATAGATAAAGTATCTGTCCTCCCTCATACTATTCAATGGCTCAGATCTTTTCAGCAGTGGGTTGGAGGGGTTGGGCTTATTATTTTTGTTTTATCTTTAATAGAGCCAAATATTGAAGAGTATCAACTCTATTTTACAGAAACGAGATCCAAAGGTTTTAATAAAAGCATTTTAAAAACTACCAGATCTATAATTTATATGTATCTGATTTTTACTATTGTAGGGGTAATGTTGTTTGCATTTGCAAGAATGCCAATTTGGCAAGCTATAAATCATGCGATGTCAGCGATAGCTACAGGTGGTTTTACTATTACAGATGATAGTTTTGCTAGCTATTCATTTATAATAAAGTTAATTGGGATTTTTTTAGTTGTTTTGGGTGCTATGAGTTTTTCTCTTCATTATAAAATTTTTGTACAAAGAAAATTTTCAGAGTTTTTCAAAAATATTCAAAACAGAGTATTTTATATTCTGTTAATTTCCGGATCTATTTTATTAATTTTAATAAATATCGGTAAAAGTCATTATATGAATTATGTTTTTGAATGGGTGTCATCTCTTAGTACTTGCGGTTTTTCAGCGCAAAGGATTTTTTCTTTAACATCTGCTTCAAAGTTTTTAATGATTATTGCAATGATAATAGGGGGATCATCCGGCTCAACAGTTGGTGGTTTAAAAATTAGGAGAGTAATCTTTCTTTTTCAATCCATAATACTCAGAATTAAATCGCTCACGATTTATCAAGAGAAAAAAGTTTTAAAACAAAAAAAGATTCCTAAAAAAGAAGAGCCCTCTGGTGTATATTTACCAGAGAGTGAAAAAACAAGAAGGCTCTATGAGGCAGGAAGTCTTTTTTTTCTTTGGATTTCAACTCTTTTTATAGGTGTTTTTTTACTTCTATTGCTAGAACCTCAAAAAAAAATAATAGATATATTTTTTGATGTAACATCTGCTCTTAGTAACGTTGGTCTGTCAACAGGTGTAGCAATAGAGTCATTAAAATCTTTTTCTAAAATTGTTTTTATTTTTCTTATGTGGCTTGGAAGGTTGGAGATCATTCCAATTTTAGTTCTTATAATTAGCTTTTTTTATAGGTGTCCAAAAGCGATTATTAAAAAAAAGTAAAAAAAGTCTTTTCAAGAACTCTTTACTTCAATAAATTAATGAAAAGATCAAAACTTAAGAGGTTTTTTTATGGCTAAATTATACTTTCGTTATGGAACTGTAAGTTCTGCTAAGACTCTAAACCTGCTTGCTGTAGCTCATAACTACAGAAATCAAGGAAAAAAAATATCTCTTATAAAACCTGAGTTAGATACGCGCTTTGGTAAAGATAAGATTAAATCAAGAGCAGGTTTAGAAAAAGACGCTGATATTTTAGTTAAACCGGATACCGAATTAGATTTTAATAAGTTTGCGAATGTCAGCTGTATTTTAGTTGATGAAGCTCAATTTTTATCTGAATATCTAATAAATCAGCTAAGAGAGATAACTGTAGTTTTACATATTCCAGTTATCTGCTATGGGCTTAGAGCTGATTTTAAATCAATGCTTTTTGAAGCTTCTAAAAGGTTAATGGAGGTAGCAGACACTATAGAAGAGATAAAATGTACTTGTAATTTTTGTAATAAAAAATCCGTTATGAACCTAAAACATGTAGATGGCTTTGCTACTGTAGAAGGTCCGAGTGTTCAACTTGGCTGTGAAGAACTCTATTTCCCTGTTTGTTTTAATTGTTATAAAAAACAAATAGATGACGCTAAAAAAGCAAGAACAAGAGAAGAAGCTCTGATTACTTAAAAAAAAAAAACTCTAAATTACTATCTAGTAGCTCTTGATATACATCTCAGGAATGAAATTTCGTAATTTTTCTAAAGAAATCGATATTAGCATACAGAGACACTTTAAAGATCTCTTTTGGTGAAGATGCTGAAAATGATGGTGCAGCTGATATTTTAATAATTCTTAGAAATTCTTTATTTGCTGATTTTTAAGGAATTTATTTTCAAAAAACTATCTTTCCAATAGTAGTTATTTAATAAACCTAATGTATCTCTTTTCGTTATCAAGTAAGCTAAATATAGAGCTTCAACTGAAGCGAGACCTCTCATTGGATCCGGGCAAAGGGTTTGCTTTCTTGGATATGCTGTAATATATTTTTGTGGCAATGATCTTTTTTCAATATTCAGAGGAAGAATTTTTAAAATTTTATCTACATATTTCCAGGTAGAGTCTATTAATAAAAGGCCTTTATTGTGATCCTCTTTTGTAAGCTCAGGGCTATTCATTTCAAGCAAGACATGATTTGAAAGATCTAAAGAGGCAAAACATTTTGAATTGGAAGAAAAGGGGTATGTAAAAAAAGAGATATCCTCCCTTTTTTCTAAGCCTTTTAAAGAGCATTTTTTTAAATTTTCTTTTTTGTGTCTGATAATAATTGTTTTTTGCATATCTAGTATTTTATCTAAAGAAAATCTATCCTTCAAGGGGTAAAAAAAAA
>JAAKFW010000197.1 GCA_011064905.1 Candidatus Anoxychlamydiales bacterium
GAGAAGAGATTACAATAAAATATTGTTTCCAATATTGTAATATTGTTTTGTTAGGAGATATTTTCTTAGGAAATAACGTGAATAATTTTTTATTTGCAATGGCTAAAACTATTTTAAATTTTGAAAGCTTGTTACGATTATGATCATTAAGATAAAAGAATGGTTCTATAGTTATGTGACCGAGAGCATTTTTGTGAGGGATATCTAAAAATCGATAATTCAAAAGTCTAAAAATAAAAGCAATTGGACTGAATGAAAATATTATTAAGTTTTTAAACATTACATTTGTGGAAAAAATGTAATTTTTTAAAAGATATTTAATCTTGAAAGACTTTGATACTATATATGAATCATTATCTCTTGATGACATGAGTAGGGAATTAGATCTTTTTGATAAATCATTTTTTTTTAATAAAACAATTAATTTATATGTTAAATAAAGAGGGTAAATCAATAACCCTATTATAATATTAAAAAAAAATACTATTCCTTTTTTAAAAAAATACATTAAAAATTTTTATGGTTTTAAGTTAAAATTATTTAAATTTTAAATATTTAATTCAAGATAAAAATACATTAAAAAATAATTGAGGTGATTCTTTTTTTTCGATCGTCTAAAATAGCTAATTAGAAAGGTAAAATTTGAAATATGTTTACTATTTATTCAATCATACCATCTCTTCAAAATCATGAAGGTCATCAATATGAATACAATATTGCTTTTACGAAAGCGGCTTTGATAAATGGATGGAAGTATATAAAAATAATACCTAGAAAGTGCTCAATAGATAATTTAGAAAGTGATTGGCAAAAGTCGATATTTGGAATGGAAACAAAAAATAAAATAAAAAATTTAAAAAATTTCATTCCATTTTTAAAAGTTTTTAGAAAAATTAAAAAAACTAAAAATTCTGTTCTATTTGCGGAGGATTTCACGATTATTACACTTTTTTTGTTTTTTATTTGTATTTTTCTTCTTAGACCAAAAATGCAGCTTTGGCTTTTGTTTAGATTTGAACATGATGTAATGATAAAAAAAGGAAAACCATATGCTTATATTTTGCATTTAATTGAATTTATTCTTGGTAAAAAAAATATTAAATATCTAACGGATAGTGAACTTGTTGCTAAAAGAAATGGTAGTTTTTTTAAAAGAAACTTTAACGTATTACCTATCCCTCATACAAATAATTCCATTATAAGTAGATCGATATTAAAAAAAGATCATCTCTCTTTTTGGTGGCCAGGTGGTTTGACGAGAAAAGAAAAGGGGCTTTTTAGAATTCAGAGATTAGCAAATCTTTTAAAAGATGCTGAAGAGAGAGTTATTTTAGAGGTAGCTAAAAGCGCCCAAAGTACAATCTCATCGAATAATAATGTTAATTTTCTTCCCATTGATCTCCCGAGAAAAGAATATAATGAAAAAATGTTAAGTACAGATTTAATTCTATTGCCTTATCTTGAAAATAGTTATGGATATAGAACTTCTGGAATTTTTGTAGAAGCAATTGTAGCTGGAATTACTCCGGCTATTAGTAAAGATACTTGGATGGCTAATGAATTGAAGAAGTATGACTTAGAAGAGCTTATTGTTGATTGGGAGAGTGCTGATTTGATAAAAACTTTAACTTCAATATGTGCTAATAAGAAAATAAAAGAAAAAATATTACTGATGAGAAGAAAATATTTAGATATTCATAATGTTGATAATTTTGCTAAAAAATTAAAAGACATATCTCTTTGATTTCAAAAATTTTATCCAGAAATGCAGCCATTATTAGGCCCATATCTAGATAGTCTAACTAAGTAATGAGATAGATCTACTAGTCGTTTTTTTAAGTAATTTATTAAAGAAGTTCTTGCTTTTTTGGAAAACCAAAATATACATATAAAAATTGAAGGGATAAGTAATGATAATAGTAGTTTAAAGATATGATAGACTTTCGAAGGCACAGATTTTAAGATTGTTTTTCTCAAATCCAACATATAATTTTGGGATATTAGCTTTTCTTCATTACTAAAATAATCACATAGTTCAATTGCATAGTCATGAAAATGATAAATTAATAAAATCATGATATATTTTGTGAACAGAATATCTCGTTTTTCTTGAGAAAGATTTTTTAGTTTTTTTAATAAACAATCTTTTGAGAGGAGATAGATGGCATTGCCCCAAATTAATTGGGGATTGGTTTTTGTTGAAAAAATGTTATTTTTTCTTATCCATTTCTCAGTATGAAGATCCATTAATACAAAATCTAGATTTCTTATATAAGAATCAGTTTCAGAAAAATAGGGAGCGTTTTTATGTCGATTAATAAATGATACTTCAACTTCAATGCCTAAACATGAATCTTTTAAAAAATTTTCGGCTCCTTTTAATATTTCTAGATCAGCTCCTTCTGCATCCACTTTAATAAAATCAAATGGATCGTTAAGTGAATTCTCAATTGAATTTGCATTAATTTTAGATATCTTTATTTGTTCATGACATTCACTATTTAAAAATGATGATAAGGTTCTTTTGTTTAACTTAAAAAGAGTAGAAGCTTCGGGATATTTTGTTAAATAAAACGGAAGGTTATCTTTTTTTTCTGACCAGAGGGCATAATTATAGTTTGTATGTTTAGCATAACTACTTATGATTTGAGCTCTTGGATCAGGATCGAATGTAATATAATGACAAATTTTTTTTATTTCATTCCAACTACCATCCATTCCGCCTGTTGCTCCAACATCTATAAGAGTAAATAAATTGCTGTCTAAGAGATTTTTTAGATTATTGC
>JAAKFW010000198.1 GCA_011064905.1 Candidatus Anoxychlamydiales bacterium
TTTAAAAAATAGCTAAATATAAATATCTAGATACAAAATTCATCAAAAAATAGTTTACTTAAGCTTTTACATAATATATATCGAATTATTGAGGAAGATAGAGATGGAAGAGTATAAATTTGATCCCTCTTTAAATATTTTATATAAAGAGCACAATAATTTAGATTATATTTTTAATCCCAGAACCATTGCAATAATTGGTGCAACGGATAAAGAAAATAGCGTCGGGAAAACTCTAGTAGAAAATTTAGTAAATTCATCTTTTCAAGGAGAGGTTTTTTTAGTTAACCCTAAAAGAGATAATATTTTAGGGCAAAAAGCATATCCTAGTATCGATAAGATAAATAAAAAAATTGATTTAGCAATTATAGCGACTCCATCTAAAACGGTTCCGGGTATTATAGATGAGCTAGAAGCAAAAAATGTATCAGCAGCTATTATAATATCAGCGGGATTTAAAGAGCTTGGCGAGAGTGGCAGGAAATTAGAAGATGAGATTCTTCAAAACAAAAAAAAGATAAGAATTATTGGGCCTAATTGTTTAGGGATCATGAATCCAAGTTTAAATCTTAACGCTACTTTTGCAAAGGACATGCCAAAGAGCGGAAATATTGCTTTTATTTCGCAATCCGGAGCACTGGGGACTGCAGTATTAGATTGGAGTTTAAAAGAAGAGATAGGATTTAGTGCATTTGTATCTATAGGTTCGATGATAGATGTGGATTTTGGAGATTTGATTAACTATTTTGGAGATGATCCAAATACCAAAAGTATTTTGATGTATATGGAAAATATTTCAGATCCTAGATCATTTTTATCTGCAGCTAGAGAAGTTGCTTTAACAAAGCCGATTATTTTAATAAAAGCTGGAAGAACCAAAGAGTCTGCAAGTGCAGCTAAGTCACATACAGGAGCTCTAGCTGGCAGTGATGAAGTATTGGATGCGGCATTAAAAAGGGTGGGGATTTTAAGAGTTAATACTATTAATGATCTATTTAGCATGAATGAGATTTTATCAAAGCAACCAATCCCTAAAGGGCCTAATTTAGCGATAGTAACAAATGCTGGAGGTCCAGCTGTTATAGCAACGGATAGTTTAATAATTCATGGAGCGAAAATAGCTACTCTTCAAGATAGTACATATGAAAAATTAGATGAGTTTTTACCGGCAGCTTGGTCTCATAATAATCCGATCGATATTTTAGGGGATGCTACTGCAGATCTTTATTATAAGACTTTAAAAGTGCTAATTGAAGATGAAAATGTAGAAGGAATCTTGGTTATTTTAACTCCTCAATTTATGACAGACCCTTCTTTAGTTGCTAATAAAATTAAAGAATTTTCAGATATAGGCAGACCTATTTTTGCAGCTTGGATGGGAGCTAAATCTGTAGAAGAAGGAAGGAATATTTTAGCATCTAGTAACATTCCTGATTTTGAATTTCCAGATCAAGCTTGTAGATCTTTTGGGTACATGTGGTCATATTGTTATAATATGATTGGTATTTATGAAACAGCTAAAGTCCAAAGTAAAATAGCAACTCAAAAAGAGATCAAAAAGAGAGTTGATGTAATAACAGACATTATAGAAAAAGCAAGAGATGAAAATAGAGTTATTTTAGATGAATTTGAATCAAAAAATATTTTAAAAGCCTTTGATATTCCGATAGTTGAGACATTTATTGCAAAAGATCTAAATGAGACTATTGAATTTTCTAAAAAAATAGGATATCCAGTTGTTTTAAAAGTATTTTCTAAAGAGATTACTCATAAAACAGATGTTGGGGGAGTAAAATTAAATCTTCATTCAGAGAGTGAAGTGAAAGATGCTTTTATTGAGATTCAAAAGTCTTTAAAAAATCTTGGAAAAGAGAAAGATTTTGCTGGAGTCACAGTTCAAAAGATGGTTCTTTTAGATGGATATGAATTGATACTTGGAAGTACTGTTGATTCAGATTTTGGTCCAATTATGCTTTTTGGTACAGGAGGGGAGCTTGTTGAAGTTTATAAAGATAAAGCAATAGCCCTTCCTCCACTTACAATTACCCTTGCAAAAAGATTGATTGAGAGAACAAAAATTTTTCAAGCTTTAAAAGGCGTTAGAGGAAAAAAAGCTGTAGATTTAGATAAGTTAGAAAAAATTATAGTCGATTTTAGCGCTCTCATAACTCAGTATCCCGAAATAAAAGAGTGTGATATTAATCCTCTTTTAGCAACGGAGAATGAGGTTATAGCTTTAGATGCAAGAATAATACTTCATGAAAAACAAGAAGTATATCCAAAACTTTCAATTAGGCCCTATCCTCTTCATTTAGTTAAGGACTGTAAATTAAAAGATGAAACCGCAATTGTAATTAGACCGATACATCCAGATGACGAGCCGCTTATGAGAGAGTTTTATAAAGATGTTTCTGAAAAATCTTTAAAAGAAGAGTATTTTAAATCCCTTCACTATGATGATTTGATTGCACATGAAAGACTCATTAGAATGTGCTTTATAGATTATGATAGAGAGATAACTCTAGTCACTCAGCTAAAAGATAGTGATGAAATTATAGCGATAGGTAGATTTACTAAATTGAAAAACTCTAAAGATGGGTTTTTCTCACTTCTTGTTAAAGATAAATATCATAAAAAAGGACTTGGAAAAAAGCTACTGGATAATATTATAAAAATAGCAAAAGAAGAAAAAAGAGAATATTTAATATCTCAGATGTTAGAGGACAATATAGCAATTAAAACTCTTTGTAGCTCTTTCGGATTTTCTTTTGAGAAAG
>JAAKFW010000199.1 GCA_011064905.1 Candidatus Anoxychlamydiales bacterium
AAATCAGGACAGGTGAGATGGGTTTTGTAGGGACATTGAAAGAATATCGAAATAAAGGACTAATTAGACTTTTAAACAAAAGATTCGTTGAATTATTAAGAAGAGATGAGTTTATTATGAGTCATATTCAAGGAATAGCATTTTTTTATAAACAATTCGACTATGAATATGCTATACCTCTGGAGGGAGGTTTTAGAATAGATCCACATTATATAGAGGACACTTTAGTGGGGAAAAGCCAAAAGATAAAGTTTCGTAAGGCTACGAAAATCGATATCCCAATTCTCGAAATAATATATGAAAAAAGTGCATTAAAATTTGACATTACATCAATTCGTGAGGAACAGATTTGGAATTTTCTTTTAGGACCTGCTCTGTCTTGGGATCCTACCATGGAAATCTGGAATATATTAGATGAAAATGACAACATTACCGGATATTTTCGGATAACTCAGGTAGGTTTTGGGGAGGGTTTAATATTAAATGAAGTGTCAAATTTAACTTATGTTATGGCTCAAGCCGTCTTAAAGAAGTTGAGAGATTTATGCAAGAAATATAATAAACCATTCATTAGGTTAAATATTCATCAAAATGCAACGCTAACAAAAGTCGCTTTAAACCTTAGTGCTATTAACTTAGGGCATTACGCTTGGCAAATTAAAATTATTGATTTAAAAAAATTTGTTGAAAAAGTGTCGAATATCTTTGAAAAACGTATTAAATCTAGCGTCTTTGAGAATCTAACAGAAAAAATTCTTATTAATTTGTACCAAGTGGCCATAAAATTGAATTTTATAGGAGGTAAGATAAAAAATATAGATTTAGTAAAATTTAGTAAAGATAATGGACTTTTACGGATCCCGCCAAGCCTTTTTATACCACTAGTATTAGGTTATTATTCACGTGAAGATTTAGTTCAACATCATCATGACTTCCTGTATAATAAAAAAGATGAGCTTTTAATTGATGCTCTGTTTCCAAAGGTGGATTCATTCATTTATTCTATATATTAACTTACTTTTGAGATTACAAATTCTTTAAAATACTTTAAAAAAAGAAAAACGTAATAAGTATTAATATCCTTTAGAAAACTCTTTATTTTCTACCTTAATTAATTTCTTAAGTTTCTCTATTACGGTTTTTATTAAATATAATCAAAAGGATTAAAATTATGTTAATAAAATAGAGATCATCAATGTAACATTCTTAGATCAAGCTCAATCTAAGAAGAACTAAAATGATGAACTATGGAATTTAATATACTTTTAGTGAATCCAAATAGATTTAAAAATCCATTAGTAATCCCTATTGGTTTAGAATATCTTGTATCTGCTCTAGAAAAGTATGATCATAACGTAGATATATTGGATTTATGTTTTTCTGAATCGCCAGAAAAAAAACTCACAATAACGTTATATGAAAAACCATATGATATCGTTGGTTTTACAATCCGGAACATTGACTCATTAGATTATTATAAGAATGAGTTTTTTTTACCATCTATTAAACCATTGATCCAATGTGTTAAAGCTCGAAGTATCCCTGTAGTTCTGGGGGGTTCAGGGTTTTCTGCTATGCCTAATGAAATTTTAGAATATCTTGGTGCTGATTTTGGAATCATTGGTCCAGGTGAAGCTATATTTCCGTGTTTTTTAGAATTATTCCAATCTCAAAAAGTATCAGAAAAAATTTATGATGGTTGGGAGTATGGTTTAAAAGATGATTTAATTCATTTGCGGGGTTCTAAATTTAATTACACAAAATATTTATTTGAAAACGGGATAGTTGGTTTTGAAACGCATAAAGGATGTTTGAGTCAGTGTCCATATTGCATTAGAGCTGGTTCAAAAACTTGGTTTAAGAAAATCCCTCACATAATAGAAGAATTAAGATATTTGGTAGATCATGGTTACATAAACTTCCAATTATGCGATGATGAGTTTAATTCTAAATTAAGCTTTTCGATTGATTTTTGTAAGGCACTGATTAAAGCTGATCTACCCTTGAAATGGAAACTTTCTATGAAACCTATCCCATATAATGAAGATTTATTTAGATTACTTGATGAAACAAATGCTTACAGGATTGGGATTGAAATTTCAAGTTATAGAAGAATTCAGAAGTTAAATGGTTATACATATAGCGACTTAGCAAATGTCATTGAATATTGTAGAAAATATCAGATAGAACTAGAAATTGGAGTGTTTGTTGGATATCCATACGAAACACTTGAATCTGTTAAATATATGATTAATTTTTTTAAAAATAATCCCCCTACAAGTGTAATCATTGAAATCTTTTATCGGATATATAATCACACAGTATTAGCAGATTTGATTAAAAAAGATGCATCATTACAGAAAAATTTAATCAAACCTTTTTCAGAAGAATTGAGTTTTTTAGAACCTGTCTTTTATAACGGATTTAGTCAGAATGTCATAGAAGAATTAATTTCAAAGGATGATTTGTTTAGAATTGCTTGGCTGACTCCAGAAGAAAATTATCAACAAACAAAATAAAGCAGAAAGCTTTTCATTGGTTTTTAGAAATCATTAAAATGTTAAAAAAATAAAAAGAATGATAAAAAATAGAATTTTAGGCTTCTCGACACAATCTTTTTAATAGAGTTGGATCCACGATTTCTTTTGGTTTCCAGCCTTTTTCTTTGAGGTATTCATGTACCTCATCTTTTATATTAATAGGAATATCTGCTTCAAGGCGAATAAATTTTTCTAAATCGTTTGGAAATTGAACTCCTTTATATTTTCGCTCTAAA
>JAAKFW010000002.1 GCA_011064905.1 Candidatus Anoxychlamydiales bacterium
TTATTACATGTAAACGATCAGCTTCTTTTTGACTCATAAATACTTGCCCAAAATTAGAAACCTCGATACTAAAATTTTTAGTTCAAGGCATCATTATAACTTTGGGCTTGCAATCATAAATAAAAGTTTAATTTTGTTTTAATTTTTTTCTGTTAAAGAGTATAAAAAAGTTAGATAATTTTGAAAAAAGGGAAAGCTTAAAATGAAAAAGTTATTTTTTTTAGCATCAGTTTTAGTTTTAGGATTAGTAAGCAGCTCATTTGCTGATACATGTTGTCCTAAGCCAACTAAAGATCCATGTTTTGATGATTCAGATCTTTTTAGAAAAGATGATTGCGTAGTATTTGCGAATGGCGAGTTTTTATATTGGAGAGCAGATACAGGCGCATTAGAATATGCTTTTCAGTATAACCAATCAGCAACTGCAGGCATTGGAACTACATATGGACTAGGTGATTATAAAATTGCTGATTATAACTATGATCCTGGATTTAGACTAGCATTTGGGTGGTATAACGCTCCTGATTTTTGGCAATTATACGGACAGTTTACTTGGATGAGAATAACTGGATCTGATTCAGAAAGCAGAACTGATGTAGCAGCTGAGCCATTGGTTGGTGCTTTTTTTCAAAATGCTATTTTAGGAGCTGAGCTTCAATCGGCTTCTAGCAAATTAAAATTAAATCATGAGCTTGCAGATGTTTTAGTATCTAGAGTTTTTATTACCAATCCACATCTTAGACTTCGTCTTTTCGGAGGTTTTACAGGCGGTAGAATAAAACAGATATTTAATATTACATATACCGATACAAATGCTCTATCAGAGAGAATTTTCAACAAATGGAGCTTTGTAGGTATTGGTTTTAGACTAGGATTGGATATCGATTGGTTTTGGGGAAACAACTTCTATTTAACAGGAAAATTATCTACTGCTCCTTTAATTGGAAAACATAACAATTATGCTAGAATTACAGCAGATACGAGCGGAGTGGAGCTCCAAAATATAAGATATTCTAAATACCGTGGCGCATATAACGTAGATGCATATGTTGGTCCATCGTATCAAAAGTCTTTTGATTGCGCTAGAATGGAGGTTTTTGCAGGTTATGAGCTAGATGGATGGTTCAATGTACATGAAATAATTAGACCAACAGGTTCTACAAATGCAAACGCTTTAACAACTGAACAAATTGCTAGAATTAATTCTGGAATGTTTTTAATGCATGGACTTACTGCAAGATTGAGTGTAGACTTTTAAAAAGCAGGGAAAAGCGTAAGCCGGATTTTGTTTTACTAGTCATTCATCTAGGGATTTTGTCACCAAAATCCTCAAGCGACTCACCATTGAGATTTAGCGAAAAGATACGCATCTCTCATAACATAGTCTTGCTTTCGATGGGGTTTACAACACTTTAAATTACTCTAAAGCGATTTTAAAAAAAATCTTTTCACTCTTCTAAAAATTAGAAGTTTTGGTCTCTTTTGCACTTTCCGTAGCTTTGAGCTCCCAGATTTTCTCTGGCATCGTCTTTTATAAAGTCCAGACTTTCCTCTACTAAAAGTAGCGACTAGATGCTTTTCCCTTAAATATTTATGATTTTAAAACTTTTCTTCTTCTTCTTCTTTTTGTAGCAACAGTAAGGCCTTCTAGATCTTCGCTCTCTTGCCAAAAAAGCATTCTAGAGCAATGCTCACAAAAAATTAGTCTTTCGCCTTTTCTAACAGAATTTTCATGTTGCGCTGTTAACGCTATATGACAACCGGAACAAGTTCTATTTTCCATAGGAACTAAAACCCGATCTTTTTTATTTCTAAGCAGCTTTTCATATATCTTTAAAACATCAGTGTCAGCATCTTTTGATAAAACATCTCTTTTTTCTTTTAGTTCTTTTCCCTCTTTATTTATAAGATTGATGTTATTTGCAATCTCTTCTTCTAAAGATTTAGAACTCTCTGCTGATGAACTCAAAGACAGTCTTATTTTTTCTAAAATTTCTTCTTCTGAATGTTTTTTGTCTATTAGATCTGATGTTTGTCGCACTGTTGCTACTCTTTGCCTTTCTAGTGTACTCATCTCTTGTGTAAGAGCGTTAAATTCTTCAACTTTTTTAATAGCGCTTTGTTTTGCTTCTAGTTTTTTTAGCTTTTCTTTAAGCTCTGATATAGTGTTTTCTTGCGTAACAATGGTTGTACTAAGCTCTTCAATTTCGACTTCTTTTTCACTTTGCTGTTTTTTTAGATCTCTTCTTAAAGCTGCAATATGTTCTAGCTCAGATAGCCTTTCTTTTTTGACTCCCATAAGCCTTAACATTTTCATGTCTAAGTCTTGAAGCTCCAAGATACGTTTGAGTGCTGATAGCATTTTAACCCCTTAATGTTGCCTTAAATCTTGATTTTTAATAGTTTGATGACCATTTTAATATTTTTATCTCATATTTTCAAGTGAAATATTTTATTTAATAATAGTAATAAAAGTTTCACTTTATAATGTGAAGCTATCTGTTTAATTAAACAAAATAATATGATAGTATAATTAATTATAATAAGACAGATGTCAAAACATCTATAAAATAATATAATTAAATTTTTAATAAAAGAGGAGATCGATATGTCAATAAATGAATTAAGTGGTTTTCCAAAAATGTCTTTAATGCAACGCCCTGTCCATCAGTGCATTATGAATGAAATAGGTAAAGATCCAAATATTAAGGAGTTAGCTATTAAGTGCTATGAAGGGCGATATTCTAATGGAAATTCGACACCTTTAGTTCTCTATGCAATGCATTTTGAAAGTTTTTTCTTGGTTAAGAAATTTCGTGAAATAGATAAAGAGAGCAGGGATTTTCCATTAAATAACTTGATAATGAATGTAGCAGTGAAAGGCATTAAATCTACTGAAATAAGAGGTTATCTTTTTTCTGAAGCTACTAAAAAAGAGCTTAGCGAGATTCTGCTTTATTCAGGAAATGCGGGGAAAATTGCGCATCAAAAGACTATTTTACATGTAGCGATTGAAAAAAACGATCAAGATTTAATAAGTAGATTAATGAAAAAGGAAGTTGATTTAGATGTAAGAGATGAAACAGGAAAAACTTCTATAGAATTAGCTAATTTGAAAGGAAAACCTTTAGAAGTTGCTGGACGCCAACCGAATCTATTTGCTGATTCGCCGCTTAATGTGAAATTCTCATTCAAATAAAAAAATATAATAGAAATATGATGATATTGCTTTAATTATTACTGGAGTTTGCAAGATAAATCCTCCTATTGCGATCTCCTATTTACCAAATTTAGATAATGCTGAAATTAGATAATCTTATAGAATTTAATAAACTATAGAACTCTCCTCGTTTTTGCGATGGAGAGTTTTTTTATGAAAATAAAAAAAATCGCATGCTCATATAAATTAAATTTGATATTATTCATTTAATTAAAAAAGGGTCTTGGTTATGGATTATCTCAGCAATTATTTTGAAAAAGTTAAAAAAGATAAAAGAAGTAAAAAAGCAATAGCTTTTTTTGCATCTTTAGATAGTGTAAATGAAATATATCCTCAAGTGGCTGAAGACATTTTAAAAGAGCTAAAAGATCAAAGATCCTATCTAAAGTTAATAGCATCTGAGAATTTTTCATCTTTAGCAACTCAGCTTGCTATGGGTAATCTTTTAACTGACAAATATTCAGAAGGATATGTAAAACATAGATTCTATGCAGGGTGCGAAAACGTTGATAATATTGAACAGTTAGCTATCGATGAGGCTAAAAAACTATTTAATGCAGATCATGTATACGTACAACCTCATTCAGGTTCTGACGCTAACTTAGTTGCTCTTTGGTCTATTTTAGTTCATAAAATCCAGAATAAAGAAGTTGAAAAACTCTCTAAAAAAAATGCAATGGAACTAACTAAAGATGAGTATGAAAAAATACGTCAACTTTTAGTTAATCAAAAAGTTATGGGAATGTCTCTTAACTCAGGAGGTCATTTAACGCATGGCTATAGACTCAATATATCCTCAAAATTCCTGAGATCATATACATATGATGTAGATCCTAAAACCCATCTTTTAGATTATAAAAGGCTAGAGACTCAAGTAAAAGAGATAAAACCTTTAATACTTATAGCCGGTTACTCTGCATATTCTAGAAAATTAGATTTTGCTAAATTAAAAGAGATAGCATCTACTGTAGAAGCTGTGTTAATGGTAGATATGGCTCATTTTGCAGGTCTTGTTGCTGGAAAAGTTTTCACAAAAAATTTCGATCCTATCCCATACGCAGATATTATAACTTCCACTACACATAAAACTCTTCGAGGGCCTAGAGGAGGGCTTATTCTTTGTAAGAATGAATATAAAGAGACAATAGATAGAGGCTGCCCGCTTGTTTTAGGAGGTCCTATGCCAAATGTAATTGCAGCAAAAGCTGTAGCTTTTAAAGAAGCTAATACAAAAGATTTTCAAAACTATTCCTCTCAGGTAGTAAAAAACGCAAAAGCTCTAGCGAATCAACTGATGGAAAATGGAGTAAAAATCTTAACTGATGGAACGGAAAATCATTTAATTGTTATGGATGTATATTCTAGTTTTAAATTAACTGGCAGGCAAGCTGAAACAGCCCTTCGATCTTCCGGCATAACAGTTAACAGAAATTCTATTCCTGAAGATCAAAACGGCCCTTGGTACACCTCAGGCATTAGACTTGGCACTCCAGCTTTAACAACGCTTGGAATGAAAGAAAACGAGATGAAAAGAGTTGCAGATGTCATATATGACGTTTTAAAGAATTCAAAGCCTACTCTAAATCCTAAAACTAACGGGCCGTCAAAAGCAAAATCAGATACTGACCCCTCGATTTTAACTGAAAACCAAAATGAGATAAGAAATCTCTTGGATAATTTCATTTTGTATCCAGAGCTTGTTTTATAATATTCCTTAAGCTACCGGGCATCTTTTGTTTACGCTAGCATTAAGTTTTAGCCTTCTTGTAAACCGTTTGTAGTGAAGCCGTTGATCTGATTGTAAAAACATCTTATATAATAGAATTTTTATTGATATTAATTAACTAAATATTTAATAATATATGATCATAATCATGAAAATTAGTTAATAAAAAAAAGAGATAAAAATGTCAGCAAAAAGAGTAAGCTTTGCGCCTCAACATGAGCGGATAACTCTTTATGATGATGGCTCTTGTGAGACTGAAAAAGAAGATCTTAAAATATCAAATATCGGAAAAAAAGCTCTAAGCAAAGAAGATAAAAAGGCAATTTTGGAAGAAATTGAGAGTTTTGAAGAGAGGCAAATACAGTTAGTAGACTCAATAGGGGGAATTAAAGATGAGGCTCAAAGAGAGACTCATTTTATTGAGATACACAAATTAAAAATAGCTATTGATGCTCTTAAAATGAAGTTATAAAAATTATAAAAAAAGGAGATTTTTATGGTAACAAGTAGAATAGGTAGTTCTTGGAAAAACCTGCAATAGATATTTCTAAATATAGGCATATTTAACCTAAAAACGGCAAAATCATTATGAAAAATATTGTTAAATCGATGATTTCAATCATATCTTTTTGAGATCCCAACAACTTTCCTTTTAAAAATTTCACAAAAATGCAACTCAAGATCAATCGCCATTTTTTCTCTTTGTAAATTTGCATTTTTTTTAAATGCAGATCTTAGTAGGTTAGGATTAACATCACCTATCCTTTGTCTCATATAAGTATCTGACGGGGGATTTTCAGCAAAATATAAGCTTTTTAAATTTGATACTGATTGAACATTTTTCATCTCTATATCGTATGTTAAAAACGAAGGATATTTTAAACTAAAAATTGCAAAGCATAACATTAAACAATCAACAATAGAAATTTCTCCTTTTCTATTTTTGAGGATCTTGTATTTTTTCAAATTTAGAATAAATTGATTTTAGTAGGGTTTCAACAGATAAAGAGTTTCTTAATGTTTTCATAATAATGCTTAGTTTTTGAGAAAAGATGATAAAGTTTTCAAAAAAAACTCTTTGTGCTAAGCTTTTGTTAATATTTTTTTTAAATAGCATGTCGGAAGACTTTTTTATTTTTAGTTTTTTGATAAATAAAAAAAGCTAAATTATGAATTTTGCAAGAAGATCTATAGTGGATTAATCTTCATGATGACAGGAAAATGATATGTTTAAAGCCCTAAAATCTTGTTTCATATTTTCTTTAACATTTTTAAACACCTCTTTATCTTCGCAAAATATTAATTTTTCCTATCCAACTTCTACGCTACTCGGCTCCCCTAATTTAGGCCTTCAAGGAGAATCCACTCAAATTACAACTAATTCTACAGGGCAATATGTATATGCTATATGGGATAATCCAATAGGCGTTGGAGAAGTAATAGTTGCTGTGTCTACAGATTTTGGTGCAACTTGGCCAACTTCTACTGTTATAGCCACAAACATAGGGACAGGAAGAAAAACTCAAATTACAACAGATAGTAGTGGTAAGTATGTCTATGCAATATGGAATAATGCAAGCAATGTTCAAGTGGCAATTTCCTCAGATTTTGCTCAAACTTGGTCCAATCCTCAATCGACACCAATTAGCACACCAAATCTAGGCGCCGGAGAAAGAGCTCAAATTACAATCAACTCTACAGGGAAGTATGTTTACGCTTCTTGGAACGTGTCACCTGGAGCTGTCCAAACAGCTTTTTCATCTGATTTTGGTTTAAATTGGTCATATCCAATATCAACGCCAAAAGGTTCACCAGATCTAGCAACTTCAGGAGAATTTTCTGAAATAACTACTAGTGATACAGGAGAATTTGTTTATGCTATTTGGAATGTTCCAACATCTGATGATATTCAAGTGGCCGTTTCATCAGATTTTGGTTTAAATTGGTCTGACCCAACTTCAACTCCAATAAGCTCACCTAATTTATCAACTTTTGGGGAATTCTCTCAAATAACAACTAATAACACAGGAAAATTTGTTTATGCTATTTGGAATGACCCATCCGGAAACGCAGTTCAAGTAGCTATTTCATCAGATTTTGCTCAAACTTGGTCCAATCCTACTTCAACCCCCACAGGAACTCTACCAAATCTTGCCGCAGGATTATTTGCTCAAATAACAACAGATAATAGCGGCAAATATGTCCATGCTATTTGGCATGTCCCTCCAGGAAATGCTCAAGTAGCAACTTCATTAGATTTTGGCCTAACTTGGTCTTATCCTCTATCAACTCCAAGCAACACTGCAACACCTACTATAGGAGTGGGAGTTGATGCTCAAATAACAACTGATATATCCGGCAGATATATTTATGCAGCTTGGAACAACCTTGCTACTGGATTTATTCAAGCAGTACTTTCAACAGATTTTGGTTTGAATTGGTCTAATCCAACTGCAGTTCCAATTGGAACTATTCCCCCAAACTTAGCAATGGGAGTCAATGCGCAAATAGCAATGGACAACTCGGGTAAATATATCTATGTAATTTGGAATAATACAGAGGTTCCGACAATTGTTCAAACGGCCAAAGCTTTTAAAACTTTTTATCCTTTAAACAATTTAACTATTAAGAGAAATTAAGAACTTATTTTTAAGCTCTAGGATGAGTCTTATCATAGACCTTTCTTTTGAGCTTTGTTGAAACGTGTGTATAAATAGTAGTTGTTGCTAAATTTGAGTGTCCCAGCAGCATTTGAATGGTCTTTAAATCCATGCCATTTTCTAACCAGTGAGTTGCTATTGTATGTCTTATTGTATGAGGGGTAATATTTTCTCCAAGTGAGCTTAGTTTGAGATATCTTTTAAAATTTCTATCAACTGATCTAACGGTTATCCTATTTCCAAATCTATTTAAAAAAATCGCCCCATTATCTTTTTGTTTTTTAGTCTCTTTTGTGTCTTTTAAACGATTTGGATGATTTAGATATTTTTTTATCCAATCAAGCGCTGTTTTAGTGATTGGAATTATTCTCTGTTTTTTTCCCTTTCCATATACATTTATTAAAAAAGAGTCTTCATCTAAATCATTTCTATCTAAATCAACTAGCTCTGATAGCCTTAAACCTGAGCTATAAAAAAGCTCCATTATAGCTCTATCTCTTAGACCTAAATATGTCTCTAAATCACACGTATTAAAAAGATGTTCTACTTGATCAAAGTTTATAGCATTTGGAAGCGGTTTCTCTTTCTTTGGACTTTGAATATCTTCTAAGGGGTTTATCTCAATTTTTTTCTCTTTCATTAGAAATTTGAAAAAAGATCTAAGTGACGATATTCTTCTTTGAATAGTTTTATTTTTCATTTTTTTATCATATAGATGAGCTAAATAGTTTCTAACTACCCATTTGTTAATCTCTTTTATTGAAAAACTCTTATCTGCAGATTTTAAAATTTTATTTGACAATTTCTTTTTTTTTAAAATATTTAGTTCGATAAAATCTTTAAATGAATTTAAATCAATAGCGTAGTTTCTGATGGTGTGTATAGAGACATTTTTTACCATCTCTAAATATTTTAGATAAGATCTGGCTTCTGAACTAAAATCCATGAAATGTTCACTTGTTTTTCTAATTATTATCATTTATAATAAATTAGAATTAACATTTAATTTACAACAAAAATTTAAAAAAATGATTACTTTAGATTCAATTAGTAAAAAATTTGGAGCGAGAACATTATTTGAAGATGTTACGGTCTCTTTTTCAGAAGGAAACAGATACGCTCTTACAGGGCCTAACGGGTGCGGAAAATCCACTCTTTTAAAAATTATCATGGAACTCGATGAAGCTACATCTGGAAAAGCTTATAAACCAAAAAAGGTTGGGTTTTTAAAACAAAATATTGAATCTTTTAAAGATTTTAAGGTAATAGATACTGTAATTTTTGGAAATGACAAGCTCTACAAGGTTATGCACGAAAGAGATCAGCTATACGAAAAAGAGATGACAAATGATATAGGAATGAGACTAGCTGAAATAGAAGAGATAATAGCTGATGAAGATGGATATTCTGCAGAATCAGAAGCTGCTGATCTACTCATCGGAATGGGAATAGATATAGAGTTTCATGAAAAACTTTTAAAAGAGATTCCTCTAGATAAACAATTTAGAACATTGCTTTGCCAGGCACTTTTTGGAAAACCAGAGGCTTTACTACTCGATGAACCGACAAATCATTTGGATTTAGAATCAATAACCTGGTTAGAGAATTTTTTAGCTAACTACAGTGGCACATTAATCGTTATTAGCCACGATAGATATTTTTTAAATAGTGTAGCTACAGTTATCGCTGATATAGATTATGAAACAATCATTTTATATCCCGGAAATTATGATGATATGGTCCTAACTAAAACAAAGATAAGAGACAGAACTGAAAGAGAGACAAAAAATAAAGATAAAAAAATTGAAAAACTAAATGAGTTCATTTCTAAATTTAGATCAGGAACTAGGGCATCTCAAGTACAATCTCGCGTAAAGGAAATCCACAAACTGCAACCTCAAGAGCTAAGAAAATCAAATATTCAAAGACCATACATTAGATTTGTGCCACCTGAAATAATTCCGGGAAAATCAATTTTTAAAATAGAAAAAATTTCAAAATCTTATGATGCAAATCAAGTAATTGAAGATTTTTCTTTCGATGTTATGAGAGGAGATAAAATAGCTATTATAGGAAATAACGGCCAGGGAAAAACAACTCTTTTAAAAATGATTGCTGATGTTCTAACGCCAGATAGTGGGTCTTGTCAAACAGGGCACAATGTATCAACCGGATATTTTCCTCAAAATCATCTAGATCTTATAGATAAAAATTCAAACATTACTTTAATTGATTGGTTAAAATCTAAAAAAGACAACGCTTTAGAACAAGAAATTAGAGGTGTTTTGGGTAAACTTCTCTTCGCGGGAGATGATGCTTTCAAGCAAGTAAAAGCTCTATCAGGCGGAGAAACTGCAAGACTTATTTTAGCATCATTAATACTAACTGAGCCAAATACCTTAGTATTTGATGAACCGAATAACCATTTAGACCTAGAAGCTGTATCAGCGCTCGCTTGGGGCCTAGATGAATTTAAAGGAACAGCTATTTTTTCATCACACGATAGAGATTTAATCTCAAACGTTGCAACTAAAATTCTTGCTTTTGAAGATGGGGAAATTAATTACTTTCTTGGCTCTTATGATGAATATCTTGCAAAAAAAAGTTATGTCTAATCAAACATTTACAAAAAAAAAGTTTTTAGAGTTAGATATAAAAAAGCAGCATAAAAAATTATCTGAAATCATTAGACAAATTTATGAAAAAATTCTTTTAAAACAATATACTGAGCATCTATTTAATCACTATTTTCAAATATGCAATTGGGTAGGAATAGCTCTTATCGATACCAAAGACTTGAAAGTAATTTCAGATAGATATCATTTTCATCTAAAAAAAGCTGATGTTAGCTTAAAAGAGCATAATCTTCTTCCAACTCTTAGATCGATAGATGGAAAAAATATTGAAAAACCCTTTTTAGAAAATGCTATCTATTTAGATCATCTTAGATCTGCTTTTAATGTTGGAAATATTATTAGGACTTGTGAGGCTTTGAGAATAGGACAGATTTATTTTGATGAAAAAACGCCTTTTATTGAAAATGAAAAAGTTCAAAAAACATCTATGGGATCGTATCAATTAACAAAATGCAAAAATAAATTTGATCTAAAGGATTTACCTCGCCCGTTTATAGGTCTAGATACATCCGATAAATCTATTAGCATTCATGAGTTTATATTCCCTGAAAAATTTACACTAATTTTAGGTAATGAAGAGTATGGAATATCTAATAAAATGCTAAAAGAGATCGATTATTTAATTGAAATTCCTATGCTGGGTTTTAAAAATTCAATAAATGTAGCATCTGCCTTTGCTATATGCTCAAACGAAATTAGACGTCAAAAATCATCACTATAAAAAATAATTCATTAGGCTGAAACCTAACAAAAAAATGTAAAATTATTTTAAATTATATCCCAAATTTATAGCTTTTTCGAAGATAAAAAACTGTATTTTTAAAGCATTTTAGGCTTTAATTTCCAACTTAAATACTTTATTAATAAAGACTTCTATTGCATTAGACAAATTTGTCTAATGGTCACTGGACAAATTTGTCCAATATCGTTAATATAAAAAGAAAAAGAAGAAAATTTTATGTTAAAACCCTATGAAGTTCATAATCAACTCACAAAAGGATTTAAAAATTTTACTAAACTAGATCCACATTTATCAGCTCTGTCTCAACTTAAATATCAATATTCAGCCGATTGGTGGAAAGAATTAAAATTAAATATTCCCGGAATCTATATTTTAACTGGAGGAAGACAAATTGGCAAATCAACTTCTTGCAAACTTTTAATAAAACATTGTCTACAAAAAAAAAAAATTGCTCCCAAAAATATGTTTTATTTACCTTGCGATGAAATTTATGATGCTAAAGAGCTTGGACAAAAGATAAGATTTTTTTTAAGCCAAGTCACTAAAAAAGGACTTTTTTTACTTATTATAGATGAAATCACTTTTGTTAAAAATTGGGATCGTACCATCAAAGCATTAGCTGATGAAGGTCTTTTCAATAAAGGTTTATGTATATTAACAGGCTCTGATACTCTAATTTTAAAAGAAGCTGCAATGCGTTTTCCGGGAAGAAGAGGCAAGGCATCAAAAATAGATTTTCATATATATCCATTAACTTTTTTTGAATATGTTTCTCTTCGAAAACAAAAATCAAAAATAACCAATGAAAATCTTTTATCTTTTTTTGAAGAATATGCTCACTCAGGAGGATATTTAAGAGCAATTAATGATTTTGCAGAAAATGGTATTATAAGCGAATCCACATTTTTAACATATGAACAATGGATTCGAGGCGACTTTTTGAAACAAGGAAAAAACGAGGAAAATTTACTACAATTACTTAAAGCATTATTAACTATTGGATCTTCTCAAATTTCTTATTCTAGTCTAACACAAAAAATCGGACTTATAAGTAAAGAAACTTGCATTGACTATTTAAATTTGCTTCAAAGAATGGATGTTTTGATAAATCTACAAGCTTTCGATCAAACAAAAAAAACTGGATTTCCAAAAAAAGCAAGAAAATTTCATTTTTTAGATCCATTTATCTACCATACTATTTTTTATTGGCTAAAAAGAGAGGGCTATCTTAATTCCATTGAAAGCTTTCAAAATAGCTCTCTTATTGAAGGTTTGGTAGCATCTCATTGTCGTAGATTTGGAAAAACTTTTTATTTTAAGGGACAAGGTGAAATAGATGTTATATGGCTAAAAGAAAAACTTATTCAAGCTCTCGAAGTCAAGTGGTCAAATCAAATTAAATCAAATGATTTAAAAATGCTGAAACAATTTAAAAATTCTACTATTTTAGGAAAATCTTTAAGCGAAGGATACATCGATCACATTAAAAGTATTCCTCTTTACAAATTTTTATATTCCATGAAATAACTTAATTAGGCGACATCAGAATTTTAATTTGGAAATTTAAATCTTTTAAAGTCTTCAGCTATATAAGTATTTTCAAATATCTCTTTTGCTTCTTTTTCAAAGGGTAAAAGATCTAAATATCTTGCTGAGAAATGAGTTAAAATAAGCATTTGAACTTTAGCTTTTTTTGCTATTGTAGCTGCATCAGAAGCTGTCATATGTAAATATTTTTTAGCTAACTCTTTTTGCTCATCTAAAAAAGTAGATTCTGCAATCAGAATTTTAGCATTTTTTGCAATATCTGCTAAATCATCTGAATATTTAGTATCTAAAATAACAGAGATAGCATCCCCTTTTTTAATGTAGCTAACATCTTTTAGATCTACTTTTTTATCATCTATTTTAATAGAGCCTTTTTCTTCTAATTTTTTAACATTCGGTCCAAAAACATTAAATTCTTTTAATTTATGTTTATAAAATTTTATTTTGTCGTGCTCTGTTATTCTCCAGCCGATAGAGTCAATTCCATGATTTAAAAATTTAGCTTCTATCTTAAATTTATCTGTCTCTTCAACAAGGCCGTCCTTTTCAACCGGATGTTCAACTATTTTTATATTTTGATGATAAACACAACCATATCTAAGAGCGTCAAAGTTTTTCTGATGAGATTTTGGATAGTAGCAATGCACTGGATGGGTAACTTTATCTAAATTAAGTCTCATTAACATTGAACCGAGACCTAAACAGTGATCTCCATGAAAATGAGATACAAAAATTCTGTTCACACATGGAGGAGCAATATTCGCATAAATAAATTGTCTTTGAGTACCCTCTCCTGGATCAAATAAAAGTCCTTCTTCATTCCATCTTACTAAATAAGCTCCGTGATTTCTTCTTCTAGTTGGTTGCTGCGATGAAGATCCGAGTATAATTATATCTTTATCACTCACTGGGCCTCCAAGAAAAAAAAGGTATTTTAGCGAGTAACATACCAGCTAAAGCTCCAACTATGTGGGCAGTATTGGCGATTCCTGGAGTAAATCCTACTTTTGGTTTGAAAACTTGAAAAAGAAAAGATCCTATTTGCAGAAACATCATAGCAAAAATAAAAATACCTATAAAATAAAAAATAGCGTTGGGAACGTTATATCCTTCCCATGGAGCTGCTTTTTGTCTTATAAAAATATATCCTATCATGCCAGTAATAATACCTGAAAACCCTAAAAAGTACGGCCCTCCCATTAGATATTGAAAGGTATTAGATACTACAGCTACTAAAACTATAAAAATTAAGAATCTTACAAATCTAAGCCTTGGTTCCATTAACTTTCCAAGATACCAAAGCCAAAGCATATTAAATAAAATATGTAAAACACCACTATGTAATATAGCTGGGGTAAAAAGCCTCCAAACTTCACCCTCTCTTATTTTTTCAAATAAAGGTGGAGATTTATAGGGCGCTTCTTTAGTAGATTTTTTATTTTGAAATTTCTTCAGAAAAATTTCATAAAAACCCATCCAAGCTGGCATGCTTTCTATTTTTTTTATCTCTTCTTGAGCATCTTTAGGTGGATTTTCTAATTTTTTTACATCGTTTAATTGATATTTAATGATTACACCATCCAAAAGAAGTCTTTGCTCTGGCAAATCATATAAAAATGACATCTGTATGGGAGTTAGCATAATTTGCTGTTTTAAGTTGTATTTTTTCATAACCTTAATCTCTTGCATGAAATTTACAAAATATAAAATTATACATAGAAAGAGGAAGAAAAATGTTAAAAAATATGGGCGGGATTTTTTCATTGCCATAGGATCTTTTTGTTTTGGATCTATATTTTTTTTTTCTTCATTTTTTATAGGATTTTCAATTTTAACATCATATTTTGAATCTTTTGGATCTTTCATAAAACTTTGAAAATGTTTTATTGCAACATCTAAAAAATCTTCATTTTTAACCCAAATTGAGTATTTTAATTTTTGAGTATCTTTATCTGTTACTTGCTCTATTTCATTTTCAATATCTTCTTTTTTTAAAAAAATAGAGAACCGAGAAGCTAAATTCTCTTCATCAAAACTTGCAACTATTCGCATAACTTAATCTTTTGTATAATGTTTGTTGTTGATAGGTTATCCACCAAATTTACTATGTGTATTTTCCCACCGTTTTTTTTCACTATATCGGCTTCTATACAATTTTCGCTATATTCTTTTCCGTTTACATGAACATTCGGTTTAATAATGCTCAGTATTTTGATAGGATCTGTTTCATCAAAACTTGTTACATAATCAACAAAAAAAAGTGAAGATACCATCTCAATTCTATATTTCAACTCAATTATCGGTCTTTTTTTACTTTTATATCTTTGAATAGAGCTATCTGTATTCAAAGCTACTATTAAAATATCAGCCTTAGTCGATGCTTCATAAATAATTCTTAAATGCCCAGGATGCATTAAATCAAAAGAACCATTAAGAGTAGCTATAGTCTTATTTTGTTCTCTCAGATTTTGCGCTTTTTTTTCTAGAAGATGCGGCTTTATCCATTTTTTTTGAAGTTTTTTTTCTAAACTTATCATCTTTTTTTCCAAATGCTATTTTATATACTTCATCATAGTGCTCTACAAAATTAATATTTAAACCCTCTTTAAGAAAAGCTGGCAGTTCATCATAATCTCTAACATTTCCTTTAGGAAAAATAAGATTTTTAAATTTAGATCTTCTAGATGCTATTAATTTTTCTTTAAGACCTCCAATTGGCAGAACCACACCCGTTAAAGTAATCTCTCCTGTCATCGCTAAGCTCTCCTTTACAGGCTTATCTAATAAAAGAGATAATAAAGCTGTAACCATAGTAATACCAGCAGATGGCCCGTCTTTTGGAGTAGCTCCCTCTGGTATGTGCATGTGAACTACAGTTTTTTCAAAAAAAACATTTTGTGGAGCATATTTATCTGACATAGAAGCTAAATAACTCCATGCAATTTGAGAAGACTCTTTCATTACATCTCCAGCTTGCCCGGTTAATTTCATAAGGGTTTTTTCTGAATATGCTTTCCTTGTCTCTATGTATAAAGTAACGCCTCCAAGTGCTGTCCACGCCATACCAGTTGCAACACCAATAGGCGTTTTTTCATAGTATACATCAGATGTAAAGAGAGGCATTCCAATAAAATCTTTTAAATTTGATTTATCAATAATCTCTTTATTAGTTTTTTTTCCTTTCTCTTTTGCTTTTGCTTTTTTTAAAGCAACTTTTCTTAGTATTTTTTTTAAATTATTCTCTAATCCCCTAACACCTGCTTCCCTTGCATAACCCTCAACAATTTCAGAGATAGAATCTTTTTTAAATAAAATATCAGCCGCTAATAGCCCCATTTTTTTTCTGTTTCTAGGAATCAAATATTTTTTTGCTATCTCAACTTTTTCTTTGCTGATATATCCAGATAATCTCATTATTTCCATTCTATCTTTTAAAGGAGCCGGAATAGTATCTAAAACATTTGCAGTTACAATAAATAAAACATTGGATAGATCACTTGGAACATCTAAATAGTGATCTTGAAATTCTTTATTTTGTTCAGGATCCAAAACTTCTAAAAGTGCAGATGCAGGATCTCCTTGAAAACTAATTCCCATTTTATCAACTTCATCGATCATTATAACTGGATTCATAGTTTGTGTTTGTTTTAAAGCTTGAATCATTTTTCCAGGCATCGCTCCAACATATGTTCTTCTATGACCTTTGATTTCAGCTTCATCTCTCATTCCACCTACTGAAAATCTGAAAAACTTTCTGTTTAAAGCTCTAGCTATACTCTTTCCAACAGATGTTTTTCCAACTCCGGGAGGTCCAACTAAACAGATAATACTACCTTTAACTCCACCTGTTAATTTTCCAACACCTATAAATTCAATAACCCTCTCTTTTATATCTTTGAGACCATAATGATCTTGCTCTAAAATCTTTTCAGCTTTTGCAAGATCGTGATTCTCTTCACTATTAATACCCCAAGGAACGATGGTCAACCAATCTAAATAGTTTCTACAAACACCATACTCAGGAGAGTGTATATCTAAAGTATTTAACTTTTCTTTTTCCTCTGTAATAACCGTTTTTACTTTATCTGGAACCTTTCTTTTATTTAATCTAATGTTGAACTTTTCGATATCACAAGTTTTGTCATCTTTTTCCATTCCCAATTCTTTTTTTATAGCTTTGAGCTGCTCTTTTAGAAAAAATTCTCTTTGAGCTTTAGAGATTGTCGACTCAATTCTTTGATTGATTGAACTTTGAAGTTTTGATAGATCAAGCTCCTTTTTCAAAACAAATAAAGCTTTATCAATTCTTTTTTGCATATCGATGCAAGATAAAACTTCTTGAAGCTCTTCTCTTGTAGCTGTAGTTAAAGCAACTGCAAAATCAGCTAGCCTTCCCGGCTCTGTGAAATCCGAGTGTGATAAAAAGATTTGGAGCTCTTCTTTAAAAAGAGGATTTAATTTTAAAAGATCTTTAATCGCTGTGATAATACTAATAGAGTATGCTTTTACTTCTTGAGAGAGTTCATGCGCAGAAGGATCTTCCATATATTTTACTTTCGCGCTCAGATACTTTCCTTTTGAAAACTCTTCAATAGAGATCCTTTTTTCCATATTAAAAACAACTTGAGCTCCACCTTGATCTAAAGGAATAATTCTTAAAATTCTTGCAACAACACCTACATCGTATAAATCCTCAGCTTCTAATTTATAGATGTTAGCATCCTCTTTTTTTGTTAAAAAAAGACCCAAACATTTATGCTGAGTTTTTGCAACGATTTTCAAAACTTCATAAAAAGCTCCTTTTTCAATTAAAATAGGAGCTGCCATCCCTGGAAAAAAAGGCCTTTTATTTAGAGGTAAAATAAATAATTGATTAGGGAATAAAAGAGAGGCTTTTTTCTCTTTATCTTTATCAGAAATTAACTCTTCTTTACCAGGAATTGATATAAACTCTTCGTCTGGATGAGATTCATCTGAATTATTATTATTTGCGATCAAAACTACCTCTAATTAATTATTTTAAACGTTAAATGATATCAAATTTTAGCTATATCTATCAAGCTAGCTCTTTTAAATTAAGTGATTTTTTAGTATTATTTATAGCGTAGAAATTAAAAAAATGGATTTAAATATTTTTATGAAAGCTTTAATTATTGATACGAGCTTAGAAATTTCATATATAATTTTAGTAGAAGATAGTGAAATTATTTTTCTAAAAAAAATTAAAACCAATCTTTCTAAAAATCTTTTTACTGACCTTCAAAATATTTTAAATGAGACAAATACTACCCTTCCAAGCTTAAGTTATATAGCAAGCAGTATTGGTCCAGGCTCATTTACCTCACTAAGAGTTGGAGCAAATATCTCAAAAACGTTTAGCTATGCAAAAAGAATTCCCCTAATAAGCTATATATCTATGCATGCCTACTCTCCAAATAAAGACACAAAATTTTTAGTAGCTTTCGATGCTAAATCTGAAGGACTATATTTAGTGGAAGCTGAAAAATTAAAAAATTCTATAAAATATTTATCCAAACCAAGCCTTTTCTCACTTAATGAAGCAAGTGAGTTAATAGATAAATATGAAATTGTAATTAGCCCCCATGCAAATATTATAAAAAATAAATTCGAAACTTATAAAGATAAATTTGAATATCAAGAGATAGATCCTCTGAGACTTATAAGTTTTACAAATCAAAAATATAGAGAGAAAAAATTTGAAGATTACAGCTCTTTTGATCTTTTATACCTAAGAGGACCAAAGATTGTTGAATAATAATTTAATATTCTTTATCATTGTGGTTCTAAATTCAAAAAGATGGAGTGAATTTTAAATGCCACAAGTTAAAGTACGAATCGGAGAACCAATAGACAAAGCTTTAAGACAATTAAAAAAGAAACTTGATAAAGAAGGAATTATGAAAGCCGCAAAAGCTCACAGATTCTACGACAAACCCTCTATCAAGAAAAGAGCTAAATCAAAAGCAGCTAGAAAAAGATTGAAAACAGCTTTTAAGAAAAGAATTTTCTCATAATTTTTAGCACTTTAAAAGACTCCTTGCTAACATTACCTTTAAAAGAATGTTTCTTTTTGTTATATTCACATGTAAATTTAACTTAAAAAAAGCAATATGACAGACTATTATCAAACCTTAGGCATTTCTAAAAGCTCAAGCTCTGATGAGATAAAAAAAGCATATCGAAAAAATGCCCTAAAATATCACCCAGATAAAAATCCTGGTGATAAAGAAGCTGAAGCTCAGTTCAAAAAAATATCAGAAGCCTATGAAGTTCTATCCGATGATAATAAAAGAAAACTCTATGATCAATATGGCGAAGAAGGTGTAAAAAACGCAGCTAACATGGGCGGTATGGGAGGAGGAGGCTTTTCATCAATGGAAGAGGCTCTAAAAACTTTCATGGGAGCTTTCGGTGGTGCTAGGGGAGGAGGAGGAGGCTCAATTTTTGAATCTTTCTTTGGATATGATTCAGAAGAAAACTCTCTCAGACAAGGTGCTAGCAAAAAAATATCTCTTTCAATCTCTTTTGAAGAAGCTATTAAAGGCACTGAAAAACAAGTTGCAATTACAAATTACATCTCTTGCGATACATGCTCAGGAAGTGGAGCTAAATCTTCTATGGATATAAAAACCTGCTCTACTTGCCAAGGCTCCGGTCAAGTCTTTCAAACAAGAGGCTTTTTTAGCATGTCATCTACCTGCTCTCAATGTAGAGGAGAGGGGAAAATAATCACAAATCCCTGCCCTACTTGTAGAGGCATTGGAAGAATTAGAAAAAAACAAACAGTTAAAATCCATATTCCAGCTGGTGTAGATAATAACATGCGTCTTAAAATGACAGGCTATGGCGATACCGGTGAAGGCGGAGGTCCTGCTGGCGATTTATATGTCTTCATAACAGTAACTCCCCACGATAGTTTTGAAAGAGATGGAGATGATGTTTATCTAAAACTTCCTATTACTTTTTCAGAAGCTTCTCTTGGTTGCAAAAAAGACATCCCAACACCAGAGGGAAAAAAATATAGAATTACTATTCCAGAAGGCTCTCAAAATGACAAGGCATTTAGAATAAGAGATTTGGGCTTTCCTAATGTTCATGGCTCAGGAAGAGGCGATCTGCTTGTTATCATCTCTGTTGAAACCCCTGTAAATTTAAGCCTAAAACAAAAAGAGATCTTAAAAAACTTTCAAAGTTTAGAGACAGATGCTAATCACCCCAAAAAGAAAGGGTTTTTTGATAAGGTTAAATCCTTTTTCAAAGGTGAATAGATATTCAAAAGTCTTTAATAATCAAGGTATTGTGCAATTAATTGACAGTTAGTTAAAACATCAATCTTCTTTTATATTTTCATCATAAACAATTGTATTATAGGCATTTAAATTAATAGTAACGATTTTTAAAACAGGAATAGAAACTATTTGAATTAAAATATATATTATATTATACTATAAGCAGAAAATCAAGCTATTAATAATAATAAGAGGTTAATTATGAGAACATTATCAATAGATTTAAAAACCAGATTTAGTGAAGAAGTAAAAACACTTCCTGAAAGTGCTATAATTGAAGATTATGATTCTACGACACATCGATATACTATTATTTTTCCATATTCAGATGTAAATGAACTATATAAAGAAGAAGGATTAGATTTTTCAAACCTATTAAATAAAATGAAAAAAGTAGGTATACAAATATTGGGACACCAATCAGAAACAGAGGGACACCAATCAGAAACAGATCTTCCAGTAATGAAAAATTTTGTACTATCATTTAGAGATGATTTAAAAATATTGAATCCAAAATTAAAAGCTCTTAATGAAGATTTATCAACTTGGGAATATTACGTAAAAATATCAAAACTCAACATCTCAGATGTAGAAAGCGAATGTACTCTTTTACAAGCTCATCTAGCAAGAGTTGATGGCGGGCCAAAAGAAAGTATTGATCTTAAATTTAAACATTGTTTATCCACGTTAACACATTTAATCACACGTCGAGAATATGAAAAAGCTGTTTCAAGATTTAAAACAATAAAAAAAGAATTAGAAGAGTTCAAAAAAGAAGAAACCTTTGTTTATACAAGAGAAATCGACTTTAAATTTCAAGAACTTAAAAAAATTAAGGAAGATTTAATTCCTGAATTAAGACAAATAGATGAAAAAAATACAGAAATAGTACCAGCATTAGATTTTATAGATTCATTTGAAAAATACCTAGAAGCAAAAAATAATAAATTTATTTACGATCATGCTATCTTTTCAAATGATTCTAAAAAAATAATAAGTGCAATTGCTCAATATAACGTCATCAAAGAAACTGCAAAGGAATTTTCCAAGCAAGAGGAAATAGAAATGTACATTTTTATGTTAACTGAAAAGTTAGATGAACTAGAAGGCTCAGTTAAAGAAATCCTAGAAGAACTACCTGATTCAAGCGATTCTGAATAACCTCTAGAGAGAAAAGTTAATTATTGCAATCCAGGAAACTTTGAAACTAAATTATCCATCGCAACTTGACTGGATTTTAGTAAATCTACTAGCCTCTGAGCTTAGCAGACAATAATGCTCACAAAAGATTCTAAGGTTATTAAAATAATCTCTGACTAAATTTTTAAAAGTATAAAATTTATTATCATCTATTTCTCTCATAAATGAGTTCAAGTCTCTTAAATTAGCTAGATATATCAAAGATTTTGAATAAAGAGCTCGATTTTCATCAGGAAAAACAGAAATTAAGCGCTCCTTATTCATTATCTCTTGAGCCCATGAATACACTTTATAAGCTGAGCTATATATATTATCTAGATGCTTTTTATGACTCGCATCATAATAGTTTCTATAAAGATCATCAAAATCAGTATCAATATTGCATAATTTACGAAGACTATTTAATTCGTCAAAATATTTTTTTACATTTGTGCAATCCGGAAAACCATCTAAATTTTTTATTGTATTTATTTTACTTTCTACTAAACCTGGAAAAGTCATCAAAAAGCCTCTTTTTGCGTATAGAATAGATTAAAATAATAATAAATTCAATAAAAAGAGCAATAAACTTGTACAAAAACATCTATCAATATATCAATTAAATTAATAATTATTATATTTATTTATTTTAGTAATGTTCTCAATAATATATTGATCTTTTTCTTTAATATTTACTACTGCTTCAATATTTTTA
>JAAKFW010000020.1 GCA_011064905.1 Candidatus Anoxychlamydiales bacterium
CAAAATTTCGGAGAGAAAATAAATGAAAAAAAATAATTTTTTAAACAAGGCTCTTTTCTCATTAGCAGCTGTGCTTTTTGCATCTACTGCTATTGCGATTCCAAAAGATCCTTGTGCACCTACAGATGTTTGCTGCGAAGAATCAGCTCCTGGTCCTTTCGCATTTGCTTATCCTAAAGATGTTGGACTATCATGTCCAAGAGACTTTTATATTCATGGTGAATTCTTATTTATGAAACCTAGTGAAGAAGGTCTTGAGTATGCAATTGATCAAGATACCACAGGAAGTGAATATCAATTTCCTTTAGTAAATGGAAAACTTAAAGGATTTTCAAACAACTCTGATGAGTGGGATTGGAGACCTGGTTTTAGAGTAGGATTTGGATTTTATGCTATGCATGATGCTTGGAATGTTCAAGCTGATTGGACATATATTAAAATCAAAGCTGATTCAGAAGTATCTAATGGTGGAACAGGAGTACTTAGAGGTTTATTCTTACCTGCTAGAGCAGCTGCTACAAGTATGGTAAATGCTTCATCCCGTTGGTCTGGAGATTGCTCTACAATGGATATCATGATTGGAAAACCATATCATGTATCTAGATATTTTACATCTAATCCATCTTTTGGTTTTAGAGCTGGTTGGATAGATCAAGATTATCACGTTAGATATTTTACGCATGTTGAAAATAATGTTTGGCTTAAAAATGATTTCTGGGGAGTTGGTCTTAGAGGAGCTTATGAAAGTCAGTTCATCTTAGGTTCTGGGTTTTCTTTCTATGGTAAAATGGCGTTTGCTCTACTTTTCGGAAAATTTGATATATCTCAACAATCAGAAAATTCTGTTGTCGCTTTAGAGTATAAAACAGAAGATAGCTTCTATAACGTTCAACCTAATGCTGAATTAGGACTTGGAATTGCTTGGAGCAATTTCTTCCACAAAAATCAATATCATGTATCTGTAAAAGTTGGCTACGAGTTCCATCACTGGTGGAATCAAAACCAAGCTAGAAAATTCTTTGATACTGATCCAACTGCAAATGACACTGTCAGCAGAGGAGATCTATCATTTAATGGCTTCATGTTTGGACTTCATTTAGAGTTCTAATAATTCATTAGATTATAAACTTTTTAAAGGCCTTGGAATAAACCCAAGGCCTTCTTTTTATCTTCAACCTTTTCATCCAATTTTTCTAATAACGCTCAATTACCATTGATAACTTTATAACCTACATGTCCCTCACAACTTAGAACATCTTTGATCTTTACATAAGAAATATGAGAAAAAAATTTGAATTTAACTAGATATAAATACCATTTAAAAGAAGATAAAGAGCCATGCCAGCTAAATAACCAGTTAAAGCTACGATACTAATTCTTTTCATGTACCAAATAAAATCTATTTTTTCTAGTCCCATTAAAGCAACACCAGCTGCAGATCCAATGAGTAAAATACTACCCCCAGTGCCCGCCGCATATGCTATCATCTGCCAAAGAGCTGAATCTGGTGGGTAAGAAGATAAATCATACATTCCAATGGTAGCGGCGACTAAGGGAACATTATCTACAATGGCAGATAAAAATCCAATAACCGTTGCAACTACAGCTAAATTACCAATGTGAACATCTAAAAAAACGGCTAGATTTTTCAAAATGCCTGTCATCTCAAGGGAGTTTATAGCGAGCAGAATTCCTAAGAAAAATAAAACTCCAGAGATATCAATCTTAGCTAAAACATAAGGAATTCTCAAATGATGTCTACTCTCATGCTTGTGATGCATAGCATCAGTAACTATCCATAGCACAGCGAGCCCTACAAACATACCAAAAAAGGGAGGGAGCTTGGTAATGGACCGAAATATCGGAACAAAAACTAAAGCTAAGATACCAAGACTTAAAACGATTTTAGCACCAGGTTCTGTTTTAGCATTCTTTAAACGTTTTTTGTTGATAGAGAATTTTCCATCTAATTTTAAACCAAGCAATACTAAAGTAACTACAATTGAAAAAACACTTGGCAAAAAAAGCGATTTCATAACAGATAAGGTGGTGAGATTTCCTTTGATCCATAACATCGTGGTGGTCACATCACCGATTGGAGTCCAAGCACCACCTGCATTGGCAGCTACAACAACTGTAGCGCCGAGCAATCTTCTATCCGATGGCTCGGGCAAAAGCTTTCTTAAAATAGAGATCATTACAATAGTTGTAGTTAAATTATCTAAAACAGCTGATAGGAAAAAGGAAATAGCAGCTATAATCCAAAGAAGCTTTCTTTTGGATTTAACAGCTATTAAATTTGTAATCATTTTAAAACCGTTATGAGAATCTATAAGTTCTACTAGAGTCATAGCTCCAATTAAAAAGAAAATGATTTGAGAAGCATCTGCTATGTGCGATTGAACTTCATTTCTAAAAAGCTCTTGAAAAGAATCTTTTTCAAAAAACAGACAAACCCAAGTAAAAACAGCCATTAAAAGAGCTGACGCTGTTTTATTAACTTTGATGTAGAATTCAAAGATAATCGCTAGATATCCGATGATAAAAAAAGCTGTGATTGTAGAGTGGATAGCATTCATATCTTTTCTTTGTTTTTAATTTTGTTTATTTGGTCAAAAGCGATTTTAGTCCAGTTTGAATAATATCATGCATTCGAATAAGGCCTACTAACTTTTCATTTTCAACAACTGGTATTATAGTGATTTGTTGTTTTTCTTCCATTAGTTTCATTGCATCAATAGCTAAAGAATCTTTTTTAATTAATATTGGAGATTGAATCATTATATCTTTCATTTTTTTATTAAAAAATTCTAAATTATCTTTTTGTAAAACTCTTTTCAAATCTCCATCTGTAAAAATACCTTGTAATCTATTTTCATTATCAACAATTAATAAACAACCACATTTTTTTAATGAAAGAAATGGAAGCATATCCTTTATTAAATCATTTTCTCTGCAAACAGGAAGTTTTTCATCTTTTATCATCAGATCTTCAACTTTTAAATTTATTTGCATGCCAATAGCGCCTGATGGATGATTTAGAGCATATTCATTTATCGAGAATTTTTTATTTTTTTGCATTAAAGCTATAGTTAAAATATCACCAAAGATCAGTTGAAGAGTAGTTGAAGTAGTCGGTGCTAAATTATAAGGGCAAAGCTCTTTTTCAAGAGGCAAATCAATAAAACAATCAGAAATTTCAGCAATTTTAGAATTTTTATTTGAAACAATTGCAATTACTTTCGCTTTTCTTTTTTTTACATAAAAAATAAGATCTATTAGCTCTTTTGTTTCCCCACTTCTAGATAAAACCACGAAAATATCATCTTTTGATATTATTGCGATATCACCATGGAGTGCATCTACAGCTGATAAATACATAGCTTTTGTGCCGGTAGATAGCATGGTTTGAGCTATTTTTTTAGCAATTATTGCACTTTTTCCAATCCCTGTGAATATGATGTTATTTTTGCAAGATATGCATAGATCTAATATATCATTTGCTTTTTCGATATCTAAATTGTCGAAAAAAAAATTCAGATATTTTTTTTGTTTTTCAAAAAGATCTATCAAATTCATTTTCTAAGTAGTTTTTCATTTCATTTAAAAATTGGCATGCATAAATACCATCGAAAACTCTATGATCAAATCCAAAAGATATATTAATTATCGATCTTATTTGAATTTCATCATTTATGATCCATGGCTTTTTTTTGATCGCCCCAGCACCAATTATGCATGCTTGAGGATACTTTATTATTGGGAATCCAACTGAGATATTAGTCATTCCAAAATTTGTAAGAGTAATAGTTCCATTTTCAGAATCTTTAGCTGATAGGGTTTGCGTTTTAGCTTTTTTAATTAAAACATTTAAATGTTTTACTATATCGACAAAACTGAGATCAGTTGCATTATGTATCGTTGGCACTAAAACATCGCTATTTACATTTACAGCAATCCCAATATTTATATCATCGATTAAAAGTATTTTATCTTCTTTAAATGACGAATTAGCAAGTGGCAACTTTTTTGCAGCTATTGCTATTGCTTTTATTAAAAAAGGTGTAATTGTAAGCTTCGCTTGATGCTTTTCTAAAAATTTATGCTTTTGTTCATTGATAAGCTGCATTAGATTAGTTATATCTATCTCTTCTATAATATATGCTGTAGGAACTTCGTTTGCTTTTGTCATATTTGTTGCAATCGCCTGTCTTATAGGAGAGAGTTTTATAAAATTTTGATCCCCTTCTTGAGAGTTTATGAACTTTTCAACATCCTTTTTAGTTACTCTATTTCCCTCTCCTGAACCTTCAATTTTTTCTAAATCTTGAATATTTACATTATTTTCTTTTGCAAATCTTAAAACCGCTGGTGAAAAAAAGTTTTTTTTATCAGTTTTTTCATGTTCGAGAGTTTCTTTTTCTTCTTGTGGCGCCAAGCTTTTATCATCTTCTATAGCATTTGTAATAACTATAGCTATTACAGCTCCAACTTGAACAGTTTCATTTGGCGAACTCAAGATTTTTTTAATTACACCTTCTACAGGGGATGGAATTTCACTATTTACTTTATCCGTTGCAACTTCCATCAAAGTTTCATCTTTTGAGATTTTTTCCCCTTCTTTTTTATGAATGGAAACTATTGTTGCAGATACAATACTCTCTCCAAGCTTAGGAAGTTTTATCTCAAAATATTTTGTCATATTATTTGCCTATATATCAGAGTCCATCCAAGTTGCTCTATGATAAGTTTTTTGATTAATTGCATTTTCTTTTTTAGCAACAAAAACAGCAGCGACGGCATCTCCTAAAACATTTACAACAGAACTCATCATCTCTCTTAATCTATCTACTCCAATTACTAAAGATATCCCCTCAAGAGGAAGGCCCATTACATTTAATACCAAAGATAGCATCACTAGCCCAGTCCCAGGGACTCCTGGAGCTCCTATTGCAGAAAATAACGATACTAATATTAATACTATAATTTGAATGGGTCCGATTGGTATACCATATGCTTGAGCAATAAAAACAGCGGATATTGATTGTCCAATAGCGCCACCATTCATATTAATAGTAGATCCAAGAGACAATACAAAACCAGAGACATCTTCTGATATTCCTAAATGCTTTTGAGTACACTCTAAAGAAACCGGCAAAGTAGCTGTTGATGAAGATGTAGTAAAAGCGACAACCATAGCATCTTTCATGCCCTTGAAAAAAGGAGCTACTTTCACTCCAGCTAAATATTTTAAAGCTAAAGGAAAAACAACTAGTAGCTGAATAAAACAAGCTATGTAATTACAGAGTAAAAATTTAAATAGAGGAATTAAAGCAGAAATACCGATTTTTCCAATTGTGGCTGCCATTAGAGCAAAAACACCATATGGAGCTAACATCATTACAAAATGGGTAAGTTTATGCATTACACTTGCAATAGACTCTAAAAGATGCAAAATCGGTTTGCCCTTTTCTTTAGCAAATAAAATAGATACTCCAAAGAGAATAGAAAAAATAATTACCTGCAGAACATTTCCATCTGCAAAAGCTTTAAAAGGATTAGATGGAATTAAAGACATCAAAAGATCTTTTAAGGTGAGGGCATTAGTCGGTTTCATATCAACTCTTATCTTTTCTAAGCCATAACCTGGTTTTATAAGATACGCTAAAATAAGCCCAATTGAAATTGCAATAATTGTAGAGATTACATAAAAACCAATGGTTCTAAATCCAATTCTACCTAATTTTTTTGGACTTTCAATATGGCAAATCCCAACGACTATTGATGAAAATATTATAAGTATGACAAGCATTGTCAAAAGTCTAATAAAAATATCACCAAAGATTTGAAATATTTTGGCATTTTCTCTGAGGATAAGCCCAAAAAGCACACCAACAAAAAGACCTATTAAAATTTTAACCCAACTTTTCATATATTATTCTTAAAATTAATTTTTAAATTCATTTGATTTTACATCATTTGATAATATTTTTTCAACTAAAGCTAAGAGATGGTGTTTATTGTGAGTTATTTTCAAATGAATTTCTAAATATATTACTTGAAGATTCCTTTTTATATTTGGGTCTAATTTCACAGCATCTTTTTCTGTTGTCACTATGTATTTAGCCTTTTGTAAAATAGAGTGTTTAATAAAAGCATCTAATTTTTCTTTAGAAATCTTTTCATGATCCAAAAGATATAAAGAATTTACAATTTGAAAACCCATATCTTTTAGAGTATTAAAAAAGATATTAGGACTCGCTATTGCTGAAAAAACAGCTATTTTTTCTTTTTTTTTAATTTTTATCTCTTTTTTTGAAAGATTTAAAAATTTGTTTGGGTATAGCGATGAGTATATTATTGGGCTAGTTGAATATTTTCTTATTTCATTTTCTAAACTATTTATTTTACTCTTTGCATTATTTACGCAGATAAAATCTGCTCTTTTCAGGTTTTTGGGATTTTCTCTTAAATATCCTTTTGGTAAAAAACTATTTTTTCCAAAAGGATCGATAGCGTTTATTATTACAATTTCTATATCTTTTTTAAGTTTTCGATACTGAAATCCATCATCTATAACAGCAATATCGAAATTCATTTTGGATGCTTTTTTTGCAGAATTTAATTTATCTTTTCCAATAAAAAAAGAAGCGTTTTTTATATGATGCTTTAAAAGTAGCGTTTCATCTCCTACTTCACTTGCTGAAAATTTAGACTCTTTATTAATAACGATAGATGAGTTTTCCGCTTTAGATTTATAACCCCTAGATATTATGGCTAGTTTACTTTTGTCTATTAATTGATTTGCTAAAAAAATCGTAAATGGAGTTTTGCCAGTGCCACCTGCTACTATATTACCAATAGAGATAACCTTGCATTTAACTTTTGTTGCTTTGAAAATATTTAAATTATATAAAAAATTTCGAAAAAATGAACCAAATCTAAAAAAAATAGCTATAAAAGATAAAATTTTTGATAAAAAAAAGTTCCTTTTTTTTCCATCAATTACATCTTTTGCATATAAAAATATATTCTCTTTCAGCATTTAAGTATTTTTTATCCTTTTATGGCAAGAAAACCCTTTCTTTTAGGGAAGGGTTATTGACGAGTAATTATAACAAAAAAATCTATTCTTCTCAAATATCTATAGATTCATCGCTTTATTTTTTAACTTCTTTAAAAGATCTATCGGAGTAAACATGATTTTTTCAACCATTTCAATAATGATATGAATCATTGCCATATGAGCTTCTTGTATTCTGTCTGAAGTTGAAAATCCCTCAACTAATATTTCTAGATCTGACAAATCTTTTGTAAAACCACCAGTTTTACCTAAAAAAGTGATAGTTTTAGCATTTTTTTCTTTAGCTACTTTTATAGCATTAAGCAAATTTTTAGAATTTCCAGAAGTGGTTAGTGATATAAAAATATCATCTTCATGTAAATATGCCTCAGCTGCTCTTGAAAAAACAAACTCAAACCCTTCATCATTAGAAACGCAACTAAGCAGTCCTGGATCTGCTAGAGCAATAGCAGGAAGAGCTTTTCTTTTTTTTCTAAAATAGCCAGTAAATTCTTCAGCAAAATGAATAGCATCACAAAGTGATCCTCCATTTCCAGCAATCACAATTTTTTTTCCATTTTTAAAAGCATTTGCAATCATTTTCGCTGAATTTTCAATAAATGAGATTGATCTATCTTGTTTTAGAAAACTTATTGCTCTTATCGAATCATCTACAGCTAAATTTATATCTTTTTTCATAATAAAAATTTCCTCTTTTAAAAATTTCAAATTTTGTACAATCTATTAACCATAACTTAAAAATAATTTGTTTTCCATATGTCATATAATATTGCTATCGTTGGCTCAACAGGAATTGTAGGGCAGGAGCTTTTAAATCTTTTAGAAGACTCTAATATAAAAATCAAAAACCTGAAACTTTTTGCATCTGAAAAATCAGTTGGAAAAAAAATAATTTTTAGAAAAAAATATCACCTTATTCAAAGCTTAAATCTTCAAGCTTTGAAAGATGTTGATTTTATTTTTTTTGCAGCAGGTTCAGAAATCTCTAAAAAATATATCCCCAAATTACAAAATTCTAAATTATACATAATAGATCTTAGCTCAGCTTTTAGAGAAAATAAAGATATTCCTCTAATAATCCCTGAGATTAATTCTAAAGTTTTGAATACAAATAAAAGCAATATAATTGCATCTCCAAACTGCACCACTACGATAATGTTGATGGCCCTACACAATCTTCATAAAACATTTAAAATCAAAAGAATAGTAGCCGCAACTTACCAAGCCGCATCTGGCGGCGGAAAAAAACTAATGGATAAACTACTCTTTGACACAAAAAACCAATTAAAAAATCTAAAATCTCAAGATAATTTATATGGGTTTAATCTTTTTTTGCATGAAAGTGAAATGAACGAACTAAAATATTCTACTGAAGAGATGAAAATGGTCTTAGAGACTCAAAAAATTTTAGACGACCAAAGTATCAAGATAACTACAACATGCGTTAGAGTGCCCGTTTTAAGAGCTCACAGCATCGCTTTAAACGTAGAGCTCGAAAAAACATTTTCAATTGAGCTGGTTTATAAGATTTTGAAAAAATCTAAAAATGTTAAAATTTTAGAAGATTTTAAAAATAATAAATTTATAACACCTAAAATTGCTAGTTTTCAAAAAGATGTTTTTGTATCTCGTGTTAGACAAGACATATCAAATCCAAAAGCAATAGAAATGTGGGTATGCGCCGATCAAGTTTTAAAAGGCGCTAGCTTGAATGCATTTCAAATTCTAGAAACCATTATTAAAGAGCATCTTATTTTATAGCATTTTCATATCTTTTAGATACTTCTAGCCAGTTTATATTTTTGAAAAAAATATCTATATATTTTTTTCTGTTCAATCCGAATTGAGTAAGATATGCATGTTCAAAAACATCCATCACTAAAATTGGAGTGCATCCAACTAAATTATTTATCTGATGTTCATCTATCCATGCGTTGAAAAATCTTTTTTCATTCACATCAAAATATAAAATCACCCATCCAATTCCTCTAATTAAGCCGGTATCCTTAAAATTATCTCTCCAAGAATCAAAACTGTTATATTGTTCTTCAATTTTTTTATAAAAATTAGATTTATCATCTATTTTAATATCTTGTTTTAAATTATCAAAATAAAGCTCATGGAGCTTCATTCCATCAAATTCAAAAGCAAAAGTCTTTTTCAAAGCTTTTGCGATATTCGAGCTTGCACCTAAGGAGTCTAATTGATCTAAAAATAGATTCACGTTATTTACATATCCATTATACAGAGTAATATGCATCTTCATAAGGCTCTTATCAAAATCATCTATTGTCAATAGATAAGAATAATCTTTTGCAACATAACCGCTGATTTTTTCAACTTTTGAATATTGAGCTAAAAGATTGCTTGAAAAACTCATTAAAACAAAAAAAGCAAAAAAGATCTTTTTCATAAAACCTAAAAATTTAAAAAATACATAATATATTTATCGATCTTTTCTATGAAGAAAAATTTTATAAATAATTACAAAAATGATTTAGAAATTAAAAAGGCGCTAAAAGCGCCTTTTTTAATCTTTAAAATATATTTTCTAAAATATTCAAAAATACTATTTTTCTTCAGGTAACCAAACAACAGATGTTAGCTTATCTTTAGAAAAAATACTTTTTATAAAATCTGAGATTTCCTCTACAGTTACAGAGTCTATCAAATCTTCTTCTTCTAATTTCAACATATCTTTGAATTCATTTGGATTTCCATTTGTTAAAATATGAGAAGAATACATCTTAGCCATTTCAAAACTATTATATTTTGCGTTTTCTTTTAAGTTTGTTTTTGCAATCTCTTTAGCAACATTTAGCTCATCTAAACTAGGTCCAGTTTCTATCAAGGATTTCGTTGTATTAATAGCTAAATCATTTATGTTAAAAATCTCTGATTGGGGCCCCGTAAAGCTAATAAAATAATTAAAGCTACTTAAATCTGGATATAGATAATAGCTTGGGAAGCTATAAGGACTATATGTTTTGCCATTCTCTATTCTAAGCGCATCTAAAAGTTTAGTATTTAATATTGTTTTTAGAAGATTTAGCTTAGTCCAATTTTTTAAAATTTTTGCATCCATCTTATCTAGCTCAAACCCTAAGATACACATACTTTTATCATCTGAGCCAGCTTTTATAATTTCAGTTGAATCATTTTTAGAAAACTCGATTTTCTTTAAATCTTTTATCTCAACTCTACTTAATTTATCACTTGAAATACTCCCTAGATTTTTTTCTAAAATAGGTAGGATTTTATCCACCTCAAAATCCCCTACTATAAAAAATGTAAAATCTTTGGGATTAGAAAAAAAAGTATCTAATACATCTTTTACTTCATTTAAATTTACTAGATCTAAATTAATATCTTTAAAAAGCTCATTTTGAGATGTGAATATCAAATTTGCTTTTTTATAGTAAATTGAGTCTGGATATAAATTTGAAAATTTTTGATTTTCTTTTTCCATTTTAATAGTTTTTTCAAACATTTCATCTTGATTATTTTTTGATGTGAATATTCTATTAATCAATTTAGTAATATCTTCAAAGCTATCTTTTGTGGTGTTTGATGATATATCTCTTTTATTAAATTCAATACCAAGATTCAAAGAACTGTTTTTTGAATCTAGTATTTTTGAAAAACTAGATTTTTCTATTCCTGAAATCCCAGAATCATAAAAATAACTAGAAGCTATTTTCGCTGAATCTAAAATTTTATTATCTAAATTAGCGATTCCACTTAAAGCGTATGATCTAATTAAAATTTCATCGTTTTTTAAATCCGTTGGCTTTAGATATACTTTTAAGCCATTTTCAAACAAAACTTTAGTAATATTTAGATCTTCATCTTTTTCAACTTTTAAAATTTTTCCCTCTATTTCAAATTTCGGCTCTATTAAATATTTTTCATCTAAAACCACTTTTTCTTCTTCAATAATTTCAAGATTTTTAACATTTTCAATTGAGCTTGTAATGTCGCTTTCTAATAGAGTTGAATCGTTTGGAAGTGTTGCTAAAATAATGAAATTTTTTGATAAAAAATTTTCAAAACCCCAATCTTTTGTTTCTTGATCAATCTCTTCAAATGTCAATTTAGATAAAAACTTATCTTTGTATTTTAAAAGAGATTCTTTTGAAAATATTGCATCTTCATTGATAAAATGATTAGAGCACATAGATGTATATTCAGAGTTTTCAATTTTATCTAAATTACTCAATTTTTCACTAATTGATTGCTTTCTTGATTTTATAGCTCTTTCAAATTCATCTTTTGTAATTCCATTTTGCATTTTTTTAAGCTCTATTAGAGCTTTTTCAAAACCTAAAAGCTTTTGATCTTCCCAACACATTACTCCCATCTCTTTGATGTGAAGATTCGTAATAAAAGAGGTTGAAGAAGTCCAAGCTGAGATAAAATCAGAATCACTTTTTGCTGCCATCTCTAAAAATCTTTCATTTAAAATATCATAGATTATGCTAAATATAATCCCGTTATTTATGTCTTTTTTTGTTTGAGTTGGTAGGGTGTTTTTTCTTAGTATTAACTCAATTATTGAATAAGATATCTCCGGATCTCTAACTATACTAAATGTAGTCTCTTTGTTTTTATTAACTACATACTTAGGTAAAATTTCAGTATCATTTGTTTTTTTAGAAAAATGTTTTTCAATAGTTTTTTGAACCTCTGTTTTATCAAAATCCCCTACAGCAATTACAGCCATATTTTGAGGTTGATACCATTTTTTATAAAAATTTCGAATAATATCTGGTGAGCAGTTTTTTATAACATCTTCTTTTCCTATCGGCAATCTATCTTCATAAGTCGTATCTTTCAAAAGTGCTTTGAAATGTTTATCATTAGCTCTCATATTAGGACCTAAAGATCTTCTTAGCTCATCTAAAACGATATTTCTTTCTTTATCGATTTTTTCTTCTTCTAAATTTGCTCTAAAAGCAATATCGCTTAAAAAAAGCAGAGCTTTATCTAAATCTTTAATGTTTTTTATAGGTACTTCTAACATATATTCGGTTCTATCAAAAGAGGTGTAAGCATTAGTATCAGGACCGAACTGAGCTCCAATTGACTCTAAATATTTTATCATTTCAAAATCTTTAAAATTCTCACTTCCTCTAAAAACCATATGTTCAAGAAAATGAGCTATTCCCCTTTCCTCTTCAGTCTCTAATCCAGATCCAGCTTTTATAAGTAATCTTAGGGATGCTTTTTCTTTCTTGAAGCTATTTTCTTTTATGTAATAGCTAAGACCATTTTCAAATTTCCCAACCTCTAAAGTATTATCGATCGGAATTTCTTTTGAACTAACTGAGCTTAATGTAAAAGTTAAAACGAAAATTACAAGTGTAAAAACACCAAAGAGAGTTTTTTTCATACTATACCTCCAATATGTAAGGGCTAATATTTTCGTGAAAATCAGCAATTTATGCAATTGAAAAATATTTTTAATTTTATTATTATTTCTAGCATAAAATTAAAAAAAGTTTTATTAAGATAAGTAATGGGTATTGAAATAATATCGATGCCTCATATTTTTTATTAAAATTTATTATGGAGAAAAATCATGGTATTTTGGGTTGATACAGCATTTGCAATAGAGCTAATAGCTTTAGCTTTAGGCGGAGCTCTACTCTATTTTCTAAAAGCACACAAAGTGCAATACGGTTTTTGTAAATTCATAGCTTATTTTGTAGTGATTTTAGCTTTCTTATCAATGGCTTGTACAGCATATTATGGAACAAAGTATTGGTTTCAAGGATATTTTGAAAAACCATTTTCGATGGAAAAACACAAACTTTTTAAGAAACATAAAAAGCCTATGAAAGAACATAAAACAGAAAGAAGATACCCTAAAAAAGAAGAGTATTAAAAAAAATAGATCTCTGGAATTTTTAAAAAGATGGTTTTATTTGAAATTTCAGTAAATCTTTTTTCACTGGGTGAATAAATTCTAGATAAAAGCAGCTAAGATGTATTTTATCTAGATTTTTTTTTGCCTCATATTTTTTGTCTCCAACTATTGGGTGATTAATATTAGAGAGTTG
>JAAKFW010000200.1 GCA_011064905.1 Candidatus Anoxychlamydiales bacterium
GCAAAAGATATAGCTGGAGCTAATGTAGAGATAAAAAAAGTTCCAGAAACTCTCTCTGATGATATTTTAGAAAAAATGGGAGCATTAAAAGCAAAAGATGCTCAAAAAGATATTAAAATTGCTTCGTTGGATGATTTAGAAAAAGCTGATGCTATTATTTTTGGAACGCCAACTCGTTTTGGAAATATGTGTGCGCAAATGAGAGCATTTTTGGATGCAACGGGAGGTCTTTGGATGAAAGGAGCCTTAGTTGGAAAGGTTGGCTCTGTATTTACATCATCTAATACTCAACATGGGGGCCAGGAATCTACAATACTTACCTTTCATACTAATCTTTTACACCATGGGATGATAATAGTTGGTCTTCCATATACTTTTGAAAAGCAAATGCAAACAAATACTATAATGGGACTCTCGCCTTATGGAGTATCTACCGTTGCTGGCATGAAAGGAGAAAGATCTATTACAGAAGAAGAGAAAGACGCTGCTATATTTTTAGGAAAAAGAGTAGCAGAGATAACTAATAAATTAAATAAATAGGCTTTTTTATATGACAAAAAAAATAAGTTTTTCGATATCTGGAATGCACTGCGCTAGTTGCGTAAATTCTATTGAAAAAGAGATAAAAAAATTAGATGGAATAAAAAAGGTAAATATAAATTTTGCTTCTTCTCTAGCTTTTGTAGAGTTTGATGATAAAAACTTAAAAGATACTGATATTTTCAAAGCTGTTGAAAAAGCTGGATACGCTATTGAATTTGATGATAAAAATAAAACAGAAAAAGAAAAAGAGATAAAAAGTTTAAAAGTCAGATTTATAATATCACTTTGTTTTTCTATTCCTTTGATGTATTTTTCTATGACATCTGCTTTTCTACCAATAGCCTTTATAAAACATATGAGCATTGTTCAACTACTCTTGTGTACTCCTGTTATATTTATGGGATATGAATTTTTTACAAGAGGAATTTTTGCTCTTTATAAAACGAAAAGAGCGAATATGGATACACTAATTGCTATTGGAGTGTCTGCTGCTTATATCTATAGTCTCGTGTCAGTAATTCAGATATGGAGAGTTAACGAAGAATTTTCTCATCAAAACTTATATTTTGAAATAGCAGCTTTTTTAATTACTTTTATTTTACTTGGAAGATATTTAGAAGCGCTAGCTAAAGGAAAAACCTCTCAAGCAATAAAAAAATTGATGGGCCTGCAACCAAAAACAGCAATAGTGATTAGAGATCAAAAGGAAGTTGAAATACCAATATTAGAGGTTTTAGTAAATGATATTGTTATGGTCAGACCTGGAGAGAAAATTCCTGTTGATGGCATTTTAATAGATGGTCACTCATCTGTTGATGAGTCTATGATTACAGGAGAGAGTATTCCTATTGAAAAAGTAAAAGACTCTAATGTAATTGGGGGTACGATAAATAAATCTGGTAGCTTTAAATTCAAAACTATAAAGGTTGGAAAAGATACAGTTTTATCTCAAATAATAAAACTAGTTGAAGAGGCTGTAGTCTCTAAAGCTCCAATTCAAAAACTCGTTGATTTAATAGCTTCGTATTTTGTTCCTGTTGTTTTGATTGTTGCAATAGTCTCTTTTTGTCTTTGGTTTTTTTTAGGATCTACATTTACATTTTCTTTAACAATTTTTATATCCGTATTAATTATCGCTTGTCCTTGCGCACTCGGGCTCGCTACCCCCACCGCTATTATGGTGGGAACAGGAATGGGAGCGGAGATGGGTATACTAATAAAAAGCGCAGAATCTCTACAAAAGCTAAAAAAAATAAATGCTATAGTTTTTGATAAAACAGGAACTCTAACAGAGGGAAAACCCAAAGTTACAAATATTATCCCCTACTCAAGTACAAAAAAAGAGATTCTAACATATGCAGCATCTATTGAAAAAAAATCTTTGCATCCTTTAGCTGATGCTATAGTTGAAGAGGCAAAAAATGAAAAAATCTCATTTAAAGAAATTTCAAATTTTGAAGAAATACCAGGAAAAGGAGCAAAAGCAAAAATTGATAACGCAGAAGTTCTAATTGGTAATAAAAATTTCATAATAGAAAACCTAATTGATACATCAAATGCAAACTTAGATATCGATCATTTAATGAATGAAGGAAATACCACAATTTTGGTAGTAGTAAACAAAAAACTTTTAGGCTTAATCGCTATTGCAGATGTAGTAAAAAAACATATAAAACAAGCAATGTTAAAACTCCAAGATATTGTTACTCACATTTATATGGTGACAGGAGATAATAAAAAAACAGCTCAGGCAATCGGTGTAAAAGCAAAAATTGAATATCACGATATAATTGCAGAGGTTCTACCTCAAGACAAAGCAAAAGAGATAAAAAAACTCCAAGCAAAAAATATGTTAGTTGCAATGGTTGGAGATGGAATAAATGACGCTCCAGCTCTTGCTCAATCTGACGTTGGAATAGCTATCGGTAGAGGCACAGATGTAGCCATTGAATCCGCTGACATTGTTTTAATGAAAGATGATATCAGAGATGTTTATAGAGCTATAATACTATCTAAATTTGTTATTAGAAAAATAAGACAAAATCTATTTTGGGCTTTTATCTATAACATAGCAGCTATTCCAATAGCCGCAGGAATTTTATATCCCTTCACTGGTTTTTTATTAAATCCGATGGTTGCAGCTGTTGCTATGGCATTTAGCTC
>JAAKFW010000201.1 GCA_011064905.1 Candidatus Anoxychlamydiales bacterium
GCTGAGAAATATGATCAAGCAATCGATTTGTATAAACAATTGATTTTTGAAAAATCTAGAGATTGGGAAGTTTATATCGAACTTGCAAATGTTTATTTAACTTTAAAAGATTATCATAACGTTTTTGAAACGTTAATTGAAATACCTTATCAAGAATTAGATGAATCATCTCAAATATACTTAGCTGATTTATATGCTTATTATAAGCACTATGAAACTGCTCAAGAAATTTATGAAAATTATTTAGAAAAACATTCATATTCTACAAATGTATATCGAAAATATTCTAATATGCGGATGTGGTCAAAAGATGAAAAGATCTCTTCAGAAATTTTAGATAAAATTACCTATTTTTATTCTCAAAAGGATGAAGTTTTAGATGTTTTAGCAAAAGATTATATCTTTGCAAGAAGGTTTGATGAAGCCATAAAAACATACAAGCATTTGATCCAGAGATCAAAAAAAGATGATCCATGTTATCTAATTGAGCTTGGTGATATTTATCTTACTTTAGATGAAAAAGGTAAAGCAATTGAGTATTTTCAAAAAGCATATGGTATCGATCCTTTTGATGATAAATTAAAACGCAAATTTGCTCTAACTTTAGCTTGGTCTGATATGCAGGATAGAGCTTTGCCTCTTTTAGAAGAGCTATTTGAAAAAAATCGAAAAGATCAAATTGTTGGTATTGAGCTTATAAGAGCTTATGTTTTAGAGCGAAAGGAAAGAAAAGCAATCAAAGTTTTAACAAAACTAAAAAAAACATTCCCCAAAAGTCCTTTTGTTTTAATGGAAATTGGGAATATGTATGCTCGATTAGGACATGCCCTGGAGGCTAGAGAAGTTTATCAAAATCTTTTAAATTCCACCCAATACAATGGAAATATTTATTTTAATTATGCAGATGTAATGCGGCTTTGGGGGGAATATTACGAAGCAGAAAAGATTTACAGAAAAGATTTAGAGCAAAATCCAGATAATAGAGAAACAAAATTTAAATTAGCTTGGCTTTTGGTAAATATGAAAAGATATGAAGAAGCTGAGCAAATATATAAAACTTTTATTTTTCAAAAAAACAACTTAGGCAAAGCATATTATAGGCTTGCGAAAGTGAAACTTTTACAAAGAGATCTAGAGCAAGCTCTATCTTTTGCAAATAAAAGTTTTGTAATAAATCCTAGTGATAAAAATATTTTGGTGCTTTCAGAAGCTTTAGCAAAAAATAATAAAAAAGATGAAGCTTTGAGTCTTTTAGATGAAATAGAATCAAAAAGATATAGAAAGCAAGCGGCTTATCAAAAAGGGAAAATTTATTTGGCTGAGAATAAAAAGCTTGCAATAGATGTTTTTAAAAAATCTCTTGAGCTTTATCCAGATAATATCGAGCTTTATTTTTACGCAAATTTCGACAAAATAAAAAATGAAGAATTTAAAAACACCTTAGTTATAAGAGCTAAAAATGCTGAAGACTTAACAAAGATTGCATGGAATTATAGCGAAAATAATTTAGAAACTGAAGCGATCTATTTTTTTGAAAAAGCTATCGAAAAAGATGAAAAATATTATCCAGCGAAATTTGGTCTTGCTCAGAATTTAGCAATGAATAATAAAATTGAAGCAGTTAAGGATTTCGATGTTCTTTTAAAAGATTTCCCAGAGGATTATCAAATACTTCTTTGGAAAGCTAGAGTACTTGGCTGGACTAAACATTTTAAGGAGTCTATTGAAGTATATAATATATTGCGCAGCTTGAATCCTAATGATCCTCAAATTATTAGAGAAAAAGCAAGAGTTGCTGCTTGGGATAAAAATATAGATTTATCTCTTGAAACCTATGATAAAGCTTTAAACTTTAGTGTTGATCTTAAATTATACGAAAATCTTATACCATTAAGTCATGAAATCGAAGATATAAATTTTAAAAGAGATTTTGATTCTCTAAAAAATATGCCATTTTATTTTGGCTATGAAAGGATTAAAAATAATCTAAACCGATATAACTTATCAAAAGATCAAGAAAGGTTGCTTGAAAAGGCTCTTTTAAAAAATGTAGCTAAATTTAATATCCAAAAATCTATCTATTTAGAAAGAAAAGCAAAATATGCATATTATCGAATGCATTATATTGAAGCTAATGCAGTTTATAAAGAGCTCATCGATTTTTTTCCTTCTAATGAAGAGGCGATATTTGATTACGCTCAAACTTATTGTCATTTAAACCTTTGTAATAAAGCAAGGCCTTTATATCAAATTTTAGTAGATGATTTTAATCACAGCAGAGCGAAAATAGCTCTAGAAAGAAATAAAATAAAAGCAGATCCTTTCTTTAGGTTTGCTCATGAATTTTTTCAAGAAGCTGGTAGGGGGGATCTCGATAGAGTAAAAAGAAACAGAACCGATTTTAATTTTGGGTATTATTTTAGTTGTAAGAATCTAGTGACTTTTACAGCTCATAGATGGACAGAAGAGCCTACTTATGAAAAAAACACTCAAATCAAAGATGTTGAGAACCTAAAGGATATTACTTATGATGCGTATGGATATTCTATAGATTTTGAGACAACTTTCTCAAAATATATAGGAACATCTTTAGGATTTAGACAAAAATATTATCTCAAAAAATTCAATACAACAAATTTAGGTCATTTATTTTTATGGTTTAGAGCAAA